>DYMH01000178.1 GCA_020721645.1 Draconibacterium orientale | reverse complement strand
AAATTTGAATTGGTCGCAAATTGTATTGATTAAGTAAATAAGTCTATAAATAATTTCTTTTTCAATGGAAGTCAAATAATTAACCCGAACAGCAGTATTGGCTTCATCAACAGTTTCCGCAGTCCATTGTGTAAAAAAGGGATCTTGCGATTTTGAAATACTGCAAAAAAATATTCCGAATACAAGCAGTACACTGATTTTTTTCATTGGGGAATCTTAGTTTAATATTTTTTATTTCGAAAATGAATCTTATAAAATTAATCATTTTTAATAAAAAAAAGAATCATACTTCATTTTTTTTTTATATATTTGAAAAGAATAAAAACAATTTTAAAACTAAAAAATTTTAAAACATGGAAAATCATTTCACAAAAGTAAAAGAGTATTTGACCCAATTAAAAGTTTCTATCAAGAAAGAAGATGCAAAGGACGGGATATTTGTTATCGACGACGAAGAAGAAGGCATTAAAAATATGGTTATCGTGTGCGATGAACCCATATTAATCATGCAACAGCATATTTTTGATGTTAAGCACGAAAGCGTTGAATTATACAAAAGTTTGCTGAAAAAAAATCAGGACATCGTTCACGGAGCTTTTGCATTAGATGAAACCGGTAAAAAGGTGATTTTCAGAGATACTTTGCAATTAGAACATTTAGATTTGAATGAATTGGAAGGTTCAATGAAATCTTTAACCCTCTTACTCAGTGAATATTATAAAGACATTATCAAATTTTCAGCATAACGAATCAGACAGACTAAGCACACTAATTTTATATCAAAATTAAAACCTCAGTCTCTGATTTTGTAAATTCAAATTTTTAAAAATTTACAAACGAAACTGACAGTAGTATTAATGCACAAGAAATAAGTATATTCGGCTTGTTTTTTGTGCATTTACTTTTAATAAAAAAAATACTATACTGAAAATGTGTAAATTTGAGAATATGAAAATTAGATAATTATTTGTTTATCTGATTATTGCGTAATTGTAAAAGTAAAGTTTTAAACCGTGCAGAGTATAACGAACCAATAATTCGGATAATAAGTAACTGGATAGATATATTTGCATATTAAAATGTCCGTATTCTTATCAAAATCAAATTATTACTTCATTAACCATTAACAATTAATAATTAACCATTACTTATGAGCTATTTGAAAAAAATATACAAAGCCGGCGAGAAAAAAATTAACGAACTTTTTTATTCGACCGAACACCCATTGAAATCCTTTGAAACAGAATTACAAAAACTTAAAGCCGAATTAGACAATGCTTTATTGGTTTCGGCAGGTTTGAAAGCCACTCTGACACGCACCGAAAAAGACATTCAGGACTATTTGAACAAAGCCGAACAGTATGAAAAAAAGGCACACGAACTGATTGAAAAAGCAAAAAAAGGTGGTATTGCCAACGAATCGGCAGACCAAGCCGCATTGCAAATGTTGGCTCTGAAAAAAAGTTTTTTGCGACGAGCCGAAATAATTCAAACACGAATCCCCAAAATTCAAGACGACAATCGCCGATTGGACGATACCATTGAACTGCTCAAACATAACATCGACAAATACAAACAAGAATTGGACGATTACAAAATTCGCCTCAATGTGAATAAAATAATAAAAGATGTAGAAGAAAAATTATCGAACAACGAAAATACCGGCATCGTTTCGAGACTTGAACATCTTAAAGAAATTATTGAACAAAAAGAAATTGAGCAAGAGTTGATGAAAGAATATGTGGGGGATTATTTCGAGAAAGAAGAAAATATCGAAAAAGATATTTACGAAGAACTAAAAAAGATGAAAGACAAATAAGTAATGGTTAATTATTAATTGTTAATGAAGTAATAACTTGATTTTGATAAGAATACGAACATTCTAAAATACAAATAAATCTGTCAGATTACTTAAAATGTCCATTTTCAACAAAAACAAAAAAACCTGCCAAAAAGCAGGTTTTTTCGAAATAAATGTCAATCTATTAATATTGCGTATTTTGCGGGTCGAAATTAGTCCAGCCGGTTGTCCAATTTTCGGAACCGAAAGCTCCGATAAATGTAACTTGTTGCAAAAACGCATTTGCCGACAAACGCGTATTTGTAAAAGAAGCTCGGTTTAACAGCGGAGAATCCGTTTTAGGTGTAAAATTCGGAGCTGACAAATTAAAAGCATCGTTTACTTTCAGCAAATCGTTGGTTGCCAACGTGTCGTTCATACGATTTGAGGTTTTGAAATACGTTTTTTCGAAATCACTGACAAAAAAAGTTGCCATTCCGGAAAGAACCGTATTTTCGATTTGTAATTCGTTTGAGCTTGCCATTGTTTGCGAATTTCCCTGCGAGCCATCAATGAAAAGACCAATTGGGAAACCCGAAAAAACCGAATTGTAAACCGATAATTGCGAACTGCGACGAATGTGCATCGATCGTTTGTATTGAGAATTATAAATAACACCCGAAACTGAAATCGGACCAAAAATACTGATATTGCTGAAAATAGGCTTTGTAACAGGCGTGTTCGATGAACCATCGGCATCGTTGTCCGACTCAAAACTATTTGAGCCGCTTTGGTCGGCTTGTGCCGGGTCGCGCAGAGAAACTGCAAACTGAACGGCTCCCGTGTATCCGTTGTCGGTATCAAAATCATCGTCCCACGAGCGATAAGCAACCAAGTTTTTACAATTAACCGTTCCGCCAAACCACTCGAACGAATCATCGCCCGAATACGAAACCTGCACGTGGTCGATGGTTGTTGCCGACCCCACACTGTATAAAGTTAATCCGTTAATTTCGCTGTTTGTAGTTGTTGCTAACGGAATACCACCAAATTCGATACGAACATATTGCAATTTGCCCGAATTGTCGCTATCATCGGTTCCGCCGTATAAACTTCCAATTCCGCCTTCGGCTGTGCCTTCGCCGCCGGATTTATTGTTTTTTGCCTTTCCGCAAAGGACGATACCGCCCCAATCGCCATAACTTCTTGAGCCGGCAGCTTTATCGGAAGTGAAAACGATTGGCTTTGCTACTGTTCCGACAGCGTTTATTTTACCGCCTCGTTCTATGATTAATGTAGCTTTTGTTCCAACAGAACCTTTTATTAATGTTCCGGCTTCTATTGTTAAAGTTGCTCCGCTTTTAACATATACAAACCCGCTGATTTTTATCGTGTCCACTGCCGACCATGTTGTGTCTTGTGTGATACTACCCGAAATTACTTTTGTTTCGCCTTTTTTCACAATTGGATCATCGTCTTTTGTACATGAATTAAATGTTATTGAAATAAAAAACGACGACAATAAAAAAACTGACAGTAAAGATTTTGACTTTTTCATTTGAAATGGTTTAGTTATAAAATATTATAAATTGTATGGAACAAAATTAGGCTGTTTTTGTGTTGAAAAAATGACGTAAATATTATTAAAGCATGAAATATCGGTTACAAAAAAAAGTCAATTCGATTTAGAAATTATATGTGATATTAAGCGAATAATAGCGTCCCGGAGTATATTTTTTATTGATTTGAGTTCGTGTTTCCGAATGTCCTTCTTTTTCAAATTCAATGGTTTGATAATAAACAATTGCTTGGTTAAGAATATCTTTGGCTCCGAATTTCAGCTCAAACCGTTTTCCTATTTTCTGCGACACCGTAAAATCTATCGAATTGCGTTGTCTTTCGTATATTTCAGGAATATTTTCCGAAAAATTTTGCATCGGTTGCCCCACGGCAACAATTCGCGGACCGATAATATTATATAACAAACTGAGCGAAGAATTTGTTTTTTCGATTTGCCAATACAAACCCGTATTCACAATATACGGCGATTGTCCTTGCATGGGGCGGTTCTTGTCGGTTTGAGAATCTTTAAAAATCACTTCACTTTTTATGTATGAAGCGTTGAAAACCAGACTTAACATTTTTAAAGCCGGCACAAAATCCAAAGATTTTCGCAGTTCGGCTTCTATTCCTGTACTTTTTGCTCTGTCGGCATTCTGAAACGAATATTGCAGAGGCGTACTTTCTAAAAACCGGGTTTCTATCGGATTTGTAAAATCTTTGTAAAACACACTGAACGAAATCATTTCGCTTGCCGAAGGATAAATTTCGTATCGCAAATCAAAATTATTGACATAGGCATCTTTCAAATCCGGGTTGCCGTAGATTCCGGCGTTGTGCTCAAAATCGACAAAGAAAAACGGTGCCAACTCCCTAAATTCGGGGCGGTTCACCGAACGTCCGAAAGCAAAACGAATTAAATGTTTTTCGTTGAAATTATACGTAGCATTTACCGACGGAAAAATATCCGGCGTTTCGGTTGCAACATGGATTTTGGTGCTGCTTGCCGTCATGTAACTGTTCATTTCCAAGATGTTGTACTCGAATCGCAAGCCGGTGTTGATGTTGATTCGATTTCCAATCGGAATTTTTACCGAAAAATAGCCGGCATTCATTTGGGTTGTAGCTGTGTAACTATCGGATTTATTGGTTGTTTCATCAATTTTCAAACCATTTGTTGCATTGATATTTTCGTTACTGAATGCTTGTTCGATTGGTAAATAGCGAATTTCGGAATCGAATAAACTCGTATTTGCTATGGCATAACCCAAATTTCGAGCATCAAATTGTCGAGATTTATAATCTACGTAAATTCCTGTTTTGAGTTCCAAATCGAGATTAAAAAGTGTTAATTTTGTACTGTAATTTGCATTGGCTGAAAACGTATTTTCATTGGTGTTTAAATAGCGTCGTCCTGCATAAACAGGGTCGGCAAACGGATTAAACCACAACGAATATTCGCCGTAATGTTCGCTTGCGGTATCCGATTCCTGTATCATCGTTAAACGACGAATGTCCGGTTCCGAGCGTTTTGCCAGAGAATATCCGAGCGACCAATCGAATTTAGAATTCGTTCCCGCTGAATGTTCACCCGCCAGTTGTCCCGAATAAACCGTTCGTTGTGTATAGTGAAATTCATAACTTTTAATGTTTTGATACGAATAATAGTCGATTCCTTCGCGAAGTGTCGTTCGATTTTGCCCAAATTGATTGAAAATATTACGAAACTCCAATTTATTTCCGTTTCCGAGATACAAACTGAAATTGGATAAAACACTGATTTTTGTTGAATTAATATTTTGATTATCATCGTATTCAAAAGCCGGATTTGTTTTATCAACTGCAAAATTATACACCCCAAAATGGGAATTTAATATCCGATTATTTTCGTATGAATTTCCGTAATTTACGGCGGTAATATTTCCTGCTTGCAGGGTTCGTATTTTAAAACGGCGAGCCGAAGAAATAGAAACACGCAAATCGGGCAAAGCTTGTTTTTGGTTTACAGTCCAATTTTTATTGAGCGATTGTCCCAAATCTGTTAGTTGTTGCGAGGCATCGGGTGCATTTGAAAGCGAAACATCTGAAACGTTTGCAGGGAAATTTTGCGGCAATTGACGCATTCCGTTGTCGAAACCCAGAAAGTCGGTAGTTCCGCGTTGATCGCTGTAAAAGGAATTGAACGTAGAACCTTCGCGAAACCCGGTTCCCAAAGAAACAGAAAATGAATTTTTATCGGGCATATTTTTTGTGAACACTTTCACGAATCCTCCCGAAAAATCGGCAGGTAATTCGGGCGAAGCGGCTTTAAAAACCAGCAAATTATCGATCATCGAACCCGGAATGTTATCGAACGAAAAAGCACGAACATCGGTTTCGCTGCTCGGAGTCGGATTGTTATTGAGCCAAACATTGTTGTAACGCTGACTCAGTCCGCGAACAATGATAAAACGCTCGTTGATAATCGTAATTCCCGGAATGCGTTTTACGATTTCGCCGGCATCTTTATCCATTGATTTCAAAATTTGCTGTGCCGATATTCCGTTGGCAATGTTGAGATTTGTTTTTACCGCCCGAATCATCGAAAGCTCGGTGTTTGTAGTCTTTGTTGCACTGATATTGATTGTTTCGATGGTTTTTTCATCGGGCG
>DYMH01000272.1 GCA_020721645.1 Draconibacterium orientale | reverse complement strand
TGATCGAAAAACAACTGGCAAGAGAAAATATAGACCAGTTAAAAGAAAACAATCATTCAATCCGAAAACTCCTGAAATAAACGATGAATCGTTTACCAGCACGTCGGCGAAAAAAATAAAACGCCAGGAAGAAAACCACGTGCCAAAGGACGGTAGTCTTCAATACGAAATCATACCCAGGTTCGGTTTGCCGACACTCGGAGTACGGCCGACGCTTGGCGGTAAAACGGTAACTAGTCGGCTGCCGACGCTCGGCATTCGATGTCGTGCCAGCGTTGATCGAGCGCTCGGTCCACGGTCGCGCCGATACCGCCGCTACGACTAAGGCAAAACTGCGGCGTACAGTAGCGTGCCGGTAAAGGGCGCCCAGCCTTTCGGCCGGACTACGCGCGCCACGGCACAGCCAGTGCTGTGCCGCTATATGACGCCAACCTTCGGGCCAAAATGCTCGTGCCGGTATTAATATTCAATATATATCACATAAGTAAAAATAAATTAATAAATATCGTAATGAAACACACAAAAGCATATACTTTGCTACAATAATTTTAGTTTATACGCAGTTATATTTTCGTTCACTCAAAACTTCGGTTTTCGATAATAAAATTTTTGTTTCCATATTCTCATATTTTATAATAAAATTTTCTTTACGATTTTTAAATATAGTACTTTTACTAATTTTATCTGAAATGCGCAGAGTGGGATGGACAATGGACATGGAAACACATTAAACTTGCATTAATTAATCAATTTTATAATATTCAAATTTAAAAAATTTCGTTTTCTTGTGGTATGACATTCTTAAATCATAGTAAAAATTAGTAATTACACAGCTGATCATATTTTGATTCTTCGAAATTATATTTTCCATTTATTTTATTCATTTTGGTTTTTATTCAATTAATGAATCAATAAATTATTTTATCAAAGTATATATTTTTGTGTATTCTAATAAAATTTTTATTAATTAAATATAGGCCATAGTCATGTCCAACAAAATGTGATAAAAAATTATGAGGCGAATTAAAAAATAGGCGCCTGAAACTGCCGGCTTTTCCGTGACTTGGCCACATACTACTTTTAGTCTACTATTTACGTGGAAACTGATACTTTGCAATTACAGTGGACACAAATTATAAATATACGGGCAACTAATGTTTATCTGTTAAAAGAGGCTTTGTCTACATTGTTCTCGAGTTATTGAAAGAATGAGATGCTCGAATTGTTTACATTGTACGCTCGGGTTCCCACAGACACGATTCTCTCTCTCTCTCTCTC
>DYMH01000177.1 GCA_020721645.1 Draconibacterium orientale | reverse complement strand
CATTGGCACAAGCCCAAGACCCGTTTAAAATGTATCTTGAAAAAGATTTAACATGGAAAGCTTCGATTTTAAAAACCTATATCAAAGCCTACGCCGGCGTTGATGTGAACCAAACAATGCTCGAAGAAGGCGGCACATGGGAAATACTGTCGGAATTAAAAGAATTTCCATCGACCGAAACGGCAGATATAGATTCGGCAATGAATGCAGCGGAAAGCGGAAAAAAAGTTTTCTTTTTTATCGAAAATGCCGTTTTTGGTAATTTAACTTCCGAAACAACTTTTTCGGGCAGTTGGCAACGTAAATTTCCAATGTGCGATGGTTTTTACTTGTGGAAACAAAAGTCTTTTCAAAACGAAGGACTGAATTATCACGCAGGGACAAAAGAAAAAAACCACCCTGTTAAATTTTTAATAATGAATTAGTTTCAAGTATAAAGACACAAGAAAAAAGAGAGAACAGAGAAGAGAGAAGAAAATCGAACTCATACCTAAAAATTAGGAATAAAAAAATCAAATCATCACATCAAAGATATATCCAACAAAAAAACATGAGAAAAGAGACAGAAAAATTATGGGGCGAAGAACTCGCATGGATTGAAAATACCGAATTGCGTGAAAAAACAGCACGAACTTGGGATTTGGCACTCGAAAAAAGTGTTTTAACAGCAGAAGTTTTGAATACAATACCCTTTACACTGCTTGCCGGACCGGATTTGAAAGTCAGTTTCATGGCACACAAACGTGCTGTGGTTCACATAGCACGCGATGCCGCCCGACAAATGAACACGTTTTTTAACACCGAATTGCCTGTTGATATGGACGTTCTGATTTCAGGAGCCATACTGGCTGATGTTGGCAAATTGCTCGAATACGAGCTGAATGCCGAAGGCAAATCGGTTCAGGGAACTTACGGAAAATATGTTCGCCACCCGTTTTCCGGTGTTTCACTGGCAGAGCAATGCGGTGTTCCCGCAAGTGTGTGCCATATTATTGCAGCTCATGCCCACGAAGGCGACCTGATTAAGCGTTCGGTAGAGGCATTTATTGTGCATCATGCCGATTTTATGACTTTTGAACCTTTCAAAGGTCGATTAACAGTTTAAAAATTTAGACCGGAACAATTGCCCAACGGGTTAAACTTCCGGTCTTCACATTCAAAGCCCCCATCTCTTTGTACCGAAAATTTCAAAAATATTATCATCGACAAAGAATACAACTTGTGCATTGTAATCAAAAAATTTCGGAGGGAAATTACAACGAAGCTACAGTTAATTTATTGAGAACAAGCCTCAAACGAATAAAATCTTTGTGGCAATTTGCAAGTTATTTTTCAGAATATCGAGAAAAAAAATTCGACAATTCGTGCATCAAAAAATTATTTAAATCGGCAGCAGTACTACGAGATTATCAAGTTGCCGAAAAAATTATTCTGCGTAAACGTAAAGGCGAAAATTATCGCGATTTTTTAAGTGATTTGAGAGCCAAGCAAGAAATTGGTAAAAGAATTTTACAGAACGGTATCAAAGAATTTAATTTCAAGGATTTAGATTTTGTTTTCAGTTCGTTATTATCTGTTTTAAAATATGATACCACCGTACATCTTGAAAACAAAATTCAGGATTTGTTCTACACAAAAATCCGAATACTATCCGAACATTTGGAGCAATGTTGCGACAATGAATCGTTTCACAAAGCACGAATTAAAGTGAAAGAGCTCATCTTTTTTATGGAAATTTTCGATGAAAAATCAGAAAAGATATCGCCTCTACCCAAAATGGGAATGAAAATGGGACGCTGGCACGACCGTGTTATTTTACTCGAAAAAATAAACGAATTTTTGGAAAAATCAGTGAACAATTTACCTGAAAATTACACTCAAACCGCTAAAAAATTGTACTCGGAAAACAGCCGGAAAATGAAAGAATTAAAATGTGAATTAGTAGAAATATTAAAACGCAATCCGAAGTAATTCAAAATAATATTTCATATTTCAGGTATCGTTCTATTTAACAACAACAATAATCATGTGTAATATTCGTTTTTACATATACTTTTGGATATTACAATTTCTATAGATTTCCAATCCAAATATTTTATCAAAATCATGAAAATAATAAGAAATCGAGCCAAAAAATTGCTTCAAATCAGTATATTAAATGTTGTGCTAATCTTAATTAATCTTAGCACTTTATGTGCTCAAAACCAAGCCGGTAAAGAAAATACCGGTTTTCAGGCAGGCGAAAAATTAAACTACGAAATGAGTTACGGTTGGGTTACCGGTGGCAAAGCATCGGTGGAATTGAAAGAAATTTCCTACGGCGATAAAACCGCATTTCATGTGAAAGCAACCGGATACACGGTTGGGCTTGCCGACAAACTATTTTATGTTTACGATGTCTATGAAAGTTATTTCGACCCACAAACCTGCTTGCCTTTCAAATCGATTCGTAATATAAGGGAAAATAAATATACCAAATTTCAAATCGATACCTATGACCATCAAAATAATACCGTTTCGAGTGCAGATAAAGGTGTAATAAAAGTGAAACCCATGACTTTTGATGTAATTTCGGCTGCCTTTTATTTGCGAAAAGAAAAATTCGAGAATCTTAAACCGGGCGATATTTTAAAAGTACATACTTTTTTTCACGGCGACCCTTGGGATTTGGTAATTCGTTACAAAGGCATTGAAACAGTGAAACTTAACATTGGTAAAATTGAATGTATGAAATTTAAACCGGTTGTAGAAACCGGAACTTTTGAAGATGAAGACGCATTAAGTATTTGGATTTCGAACGATAAAAATAAAATTCCGGTTCGCGTTCAAATGAATTTTTTTGTGGGTTCTTTTAAAACGGATTTAACGACATATTCGGGTTTGAAAAATGAATTAATAATCAAAAAAAAGTAATTCTTAAAAAAAATACTCCGAAAAAAACGGAGCATTAAAAAGAGCTTAAATACTGATAAACAATACGTTACATTTGTTTCTGCATCGTTATTTTTGTTGTTACAACTTCCGGCCCTCCTGCGTTATCATTTACTTGTTCCACAACCACAATTACCATTCGTTTATCGTTGAATGACAATAAATTAATTGCTTCCTTTCGGTTTGTTCCGATAGGTGTCAGATAAATTTTCTTTTCTTTAAAATCAAACTCCCAAAGCCCGTTTTGCGGTTGCGGTGTGAAACCGATTCTTTGAAACGATTTATCTGCTTTGAAAACCACGAGAGCACTTTGCATTAAAGTATTGATGCTCTTATCCATCGACTCGCGTTCGGCGGCACTTATTTTTCGACTGTCCTCGTAATTGATGATTTTCCACGACCCGACCAAATCCTTATCATTACTCGAAATTGTTGTGCTTTCCGGGTCCGTCCGTGTATTATTCGAACTTGTATTTCCGCCCGAAAACACGTACCATAATCCTAACACAACAAAGATAACAACCAATGCTCCAATGTAATATTTATTGTTCGTAGAATTTGCAGCAGTATTAGATTTTTTTTGTTTCGACACTGGCAAGTTCGGAGTTTCTCCTGTTTTTTCCTGAATAACTTCTATCAAAACATCAGAAGCATCATCGAAATTAGAATCGAGAGCATCAATCCAGTCCAAAGTATTTAAAAAATACCGCATCGTTACAGAATCCGGTATTGTTTCAATTTTAAACGGAATCACTGATTTTCCGTTTTCCAGGGCAATATCAAGTTCATCTGCAACTTCTTTCGATACATTGGAGCTTTTGGAGAGAATCATCAAAAATACTTTTGCGGCAGCTATGGCTTGCGGCTTGGCACGGTGTTCATTTTCAATATTTTCAATATCACGCGGTGCTGTCCAACACGAAAAACCTTTGCTTTCCAACATGGTCGTTAAACGTATCGCAATGCTCTTATTTTCTTTTGAATAGCAAATATATACTTCTTTCATAATTTCATATCCTGAGTATAGAAATAAAATTTAAGCCATATTTTTGTCAGCTATTTTATTTTTTCTAAACTTGTTGTTATGGTGAAATTTTCGTCAGTTTTTTCTGCCCACACCAATTTTGTATCGTTAATTTCGACAATATCGTATTGATATTCTTTACCTTCATTCATGGTAATTTTCAACACTTTCCCGTCTTCGCTCAGTGTCCAAGCGGCTTGTGTTTCAATATTATCGAAACTTAATATTAATTTATCGGCAGAAAATGTGTATTTTTCTTTTGCAATCAATTCGTTATTTGTTTCTTTAATCATTTGTTTTTCAACATCATTCATCGGTGTCGAATTTTCGATGCTTGTTAATTTCCAAGTACCAAGAATCATTTGTTCGGTTTTTTGCCCACACGACGCAAATATGACAAATGCAGCAAAAATAAGGGAATAAGCAACAATCTTTTTCATTTTGATAGTTTATTAAGGATTTATTTGTGAGTAAATTGGAATTGAGCGTATTTATAAGAAATAAATATTTGAACAAATTTAAAAATTATTTATCGGATTGACAAAAAATGATGAAATTAGCATTTTTTAAATTTATGTAATTTATTAAAATTATAATTTTCTTAGATATGTACTCAAAATTTTTTTTTAGCTTTTTTTTCCTATTCTTTACCGGCGTATTATTTTCTCAAAATCAAGATACAACTATTTGGAATTTAGAACGTTGTATTAATTTTGCAAAAGAAAATAATTTGAGCATTAAACAACAAACATTGAGTTCCGAAATTCGGAAAAATATTTTAACACAATCTCAATATTCGAGACTGCCAAGTATCAATGCAGGGGCAAATTATAACTATAACATGGGACGAACGGTGGATAAATACACCAACACTTTTACCGAAAATAACGTGCAATCTACCAACTTCTTTCTTTCGGCAGACATGAATCTTTTTAATGGTTTTCAGACCGAAAATTCGATTCGCCGAAATAATTACGAGTTTATGGCTGCTTTGGCTGATTGCGATAAACTGAAAAACGATATTTCGTTAAATATCGCTTCGGCTTATTTGCAGATTTTATTCAATATCGAATTGCTGAAATCAGCATCAGAGAGGCTGAATACAACCCAAACAGAAGTTGGTAGGATTCAAAAAATGGTTGATGCCGGAAAATTATCCGAAAATAATTTAGCCGACATACAGGCTCAGCAAGCCAACGAAGAACTTTCGCTTTTAAATTCGCAAAATCAACTGAAAAATTCTTATCTTGTATTAAAACAACTTTTAGATTTAAGCCCCGAAACATTTTTTAAAATTGAAATACCGAATGTTGCTTCACCCGAAAATGCAATTATCCCTTTCACTATCGAAGAATTGTACGAAACTTCGCAGCAATTGCCGCAAATCAAAGCAGCGGAGTATCGTGTAAAATCCTACGAAAAAAGTCTCTTGATTTCAAAAGGCAGCATTTTACCTCGATTGAGTCTTACAGGTAGTTATGGGACAGGATATTCCGATGCCCGGAAAAATTACCTTGTCGGTACGCCGCTTCCAACGCAAATAGGTTATGTTGAAACAACGAATCAACAGGTTTACACTTTGCAATCCACATACACAGAAACTATGTATCCGTTTAACAACCAATTGAACGATAATGCTGCAAAATCAATCGGTTTGCAATTGACTATTCCAATTTTTAACAAACATCAGGCGGCAAGTGATATTAGTAATTCCCGAAAAAATGTTGAAATTTCGAATTATGCTTTAATGATTGAAAAAAACAATCTGTACAAAGAAATTCAGAGTTCATTTTCCGATGCCGAATCGGCTTTGAGTAAATATAAAAGCAGTCAAAAATCGATGGAAGCAAATCAAAAAGCCTTCGATTTAACATCTCAAAAATTTGAATTGGGAATGCTCAACACAACAGATTACAATACCTCAAAAAACAATTTGGCTTTTGCCGAATCAACATTTTTACAAGCTAAATACGAGTTTATTTTTCGCTTGGCGATATTGAAATTTTACAGCGGACAAGCCATTTCTATTCAATAATTCTCACACGTTCTCATTTCCACATCAGCACATCAGCACATCAGCACATCAGCACATCAGCACATCAGCACATCA
>DYMH01000271.1 GCA_020721645.1 Draconibacterium orientale | reverse complement strand
TTTCCGATTTTTCGTTCAAAACTTTCCTTACTGTTTTTTCAATTGTCATTTCAAATTCCTCAGGCGTTATGTTGAAAGAGATTTGTTTTTCCATGTTTTCGACTTTTATTATTATTTATTGTAAAAATGTTAATTTCTTTCCTGTGTTGTTTTTCCAATACGTTTGACGACAATCAGTTGAGCAAAATTTATGATTCAAACTGTGATACTCAAACTGTTTTCCGCAATTTGCACAAAAACGGTTACCGTTTCCGTTTGTTTTTTGGGCATTGCTACGAACCTCGTTACGAGCTTCGTTACGAGCCTCGTTTTTTGATGCCGTTTTTTCAAACGTTCCGGAGTTTGTGGACGTTGTAAAATACGGCTCAAATGTTGATAAATTTAAACTCCGTTTGTCGATGTTTTCCGGTTCGTCGTCGGTTTCGTTTTCCTTATCCGTTTTTTGTGCAAAACCTCTAATTCCGGGTATTGCCGAACGTTTTTTATCGGTGTTCGACATAATTTGTAAAGCCTCGTTTTTCGGGTCGGAAACGGTATTCATTATCGCAAGGTGCTGACTAATCACACCACGCATTGCGTTTGCTTCGTTTCGCATTCCGTCCCAAAGGTTTGCGGTGATTTCGCCTTTTATGATATTCACGTCATCAATTTGAGCAAATTCTCTTTTTTCTTCTCGATAAATTTTAACATAAAATATTTGAAGTGTAATATTTGAAAGTGCCGAAAGTAAAAGTATGATAGCTATAAAATTATAGTAAGTAGATGCCGTTTCCGTCATGGTCGCTCGATTGCCTTGTAAATCGGTTTTTTGAAGTAATTCCGTTCGGTTTGTTTCGGCTGCCAAAGAATCACGTGTTGAGGCGATGCGTTGATTTATTCGGTCTATTCGCCGGAGCTGTGCCGGAGTTAAATAAAACCGCTGTCCGTTTTTCCAACCCTGCGGATTGTCCTTTTCGGCTTGTATTTGGGTTTTTAATTCATCAATAACGGTTTGATATTTCGCTTCCGTTTATTGCTTTTGCAGGTCGTAATTTGTGCGTATTTCTGTGGAATTGTCCACACGCCCGCTTTGTCGCATTGCCAAACCGTTTGTACTCGAAATAAAAGATACCGTAAAAGTAAAACCGCTAAAAACCAATAACACGGCGGCTCGAATGTACAAACCTTGTAAAAATGACTTTGTGAGTTTGGCAAGCAACCACGCCGAAAAAAATTCTACGATTGCCAAAACCAAAACCGCTAAAATGATAGGAATTGTTTTGTTTTCGGTGCTTATTCCGCTCAAAAG
>DYMH01000176.1 GCA_020721645.1 Draconibacterium orientale | reverse complement strand
TAAATTTGAATTGGTCGCAAATTGTATTGATTAAGTAAATAAGTCTAAAAAAAAAAACATGAAATGTGCAGTCATCATATCCGGTTGCGGCGTTTTCGACGGAGCCGAAATTCACGAATCCGTACTGACGATGTACGCTCTGTCGAAACGAGGTGTTGATTACGAATTGTTCGCCCCCGATATTGAACAAACACAGGTTATCGACCATTTTACAGGCAAGCCAAGCGACGAAAAACGCAATGTTCTTTCGGAATCGGCACGCATTGCACGCGGAAAAATATCTCCCTTGTCGAAGTTGGACATGAGCCTTTTCGATGCGATGATGATTCCCGGAGGATTCGGTGTTGCAAAAAATTTGTGCAATTTTGCTTTCAAATCTACCGAAATGACAGTGATACCCGAGCTCGAAAAAGCTATTCTCACAGCTGTTGCACAAGCTAAACCCATCGGTGCGTTGTGTATTTCGCCCGTTGTTTTGGCAAAAGTACTGCAAGGTGCTGAGCTCACAATCGGAAACGATAAGGAAACGGCTGCCGCAATCGAAAAACTTGGCGGGCATCACTTGCAAACATCTCACGGACAGGTAATTATTGATAAAAAATATAAATTAGCCACAACGCCTTGTTATATGCTCGAATCGACAATTGCCGAAATTGGCGAGGGTGCTTTCAATGTTGTAGATGCTGTTTTGGAAATGATTCATTAAAAAATAATATGCTTATCCCGGATAATACCTATAATGAAATTTTGAAACAATTTTTTTATTTTTGAGACGACCGCAAGTCGTCTCTACACTGCATGCAGAAAGTTTTGCACGTAGAGATGTGTTGCACACGTCTCAAAAAATAATTTCTTTTTTCACTGTTTTACAATAAGATACAAATTTTACAAACTATATAGGTAATAATCGGGATAAGCATTAAAAATAAATTATAAAACGAAATGCGGTTCATTTCGTTTTCTTTGACATTATTCGTTAGCCGGGTCTCGATGTGGTAAGTTACTGTGTTGTGCTTTCCAGATGTCAATTTTTCGAGAATCGAGCCAAGTTACACTGCTTTTTGTTTCTTCGGAAATGTTCAATTTTCTGTTTATTTCAAAATAACGTCCATCGGAGCATTGATACAGACTGTACGAAATATTTTCTTCGGTCGGTGTGCCTTCAAAAACAGCCGAAAAGTTTAAATATTCCGGAATGTATCGTGATTTCCATTCATTAAAGGCTTCTTTACTCATTCGTTTTACAACAGTGTCTTTTAGCATAATGCCTTTAAAAAAATAATCTACCTCGTAAAGTTGCCCATCACTGCTCAGGTAAACGCTACGTGTGATGCTGTTCGTATCAGTTTGCGATTGGTCAACAACCGTAGCAATGCGTTTGCTTTTTACGGTGTTAAAGGGCATTTTTGAACTTTTCATACATTTTGACGGTTAATATTTATACAATATGTGTTTATTTTTGTAAAATACATAGTACAAATACCGTGCAAATATTTTTATTCGATTCCTGCTACGAAATTTTCCAAATATTGAAAGTGTTTCCCGAGTTTTCCCTCCATAGTCGTGATACTTGCTCTTTCGATAATTTGTTCGGTGTCTGTTCCGAATAAAGCAGGAAAAACGCGACTGATTAATCCATTTCCAAAATCTTCCGAAGATTCGCGCGGGACTTCTCCCGGAAGGTTATCTATTGCCATAACCGTAAGGCATTGAGGGGAAAAAGGCAATTCTTCGATATGTTTTTGTTTGTGATACCCGTAAAAAGGTTCGGCAATTTTTGAAGGACGAATCGTACTTGCAATCGGACCGTTTACATCGCAACTAATGTCGGCAATGACAGAAATATTAAAATCCTGCGATTCAATATCATTTTTTGAGATGAATACCGGTGATTTTTCGTTCCAAAAATGACATGCCAAATATATATCGGTTATTTTCGGATATTCTTTAAAAGTAGAAATATACATTTCCGGAGATTTAAAAAAATGATTCAGGTCAAATTCGCAGCCATCGACACGTTGAACGTAATGTTGAGGGTCTAATTGCGTATAAACTGCATGTTCGAATGTTTTGTTTAAAAAATCTTCGGGAGAAATACGTTCAATGTTTAAAACATTTAATATTTCGACAGCACCTTGTGCCACTCTGCCACCGCCCGTTATTAATATTTTAATCTGAGGCAGTGATATTTTTTGCAATTCAAGTTTCAGTTCGTGAATATCAGCACAATCAACAGCTCGTTTTAAATGAAATAATTGCTTGCGTAAACCAAAAGCCATAATGCCGTTATAGGCACCCACAACGCCTGCCCAGTTTCCGAATGCTACCATACGATTACCCTTTATGTCGGTAAGATATTCATGGTCGAGAAGTCGAATTTTATTTTTCAACAATGCTTGCAGCAAAGGGCGATTGTGTGACTGTTTTTTCCCTGTGTGGGAGAAAAACATGTAGGACTTTTTGGATATTAACTCAGATATGGCTACTTCTTTCACTCCTATCAGAATATCACAATCGGAAACGTCATCAACAACTTTAAAGCCCTTTTCACGATATTCTTCATCGCGAAAAGCACGAATATCACTCGATTGGATAACAAATTCCACGTGTGGAAATTTTGCAGCGATTTCTTCGCTGTGCTTTGGGACAATTGCCGCACGTCTATCCGGAGGGGTTTTGGTTTCTTTCAATATCCCGACTTTTATTTTTTTCATATACCCAATTTTGAAGAGTTGATATTTTGAAGTAAAAATATTATGAGTTCAGTTTAAAAAGTTATAAAGTAGAAAGTTTATAAAGTTATAAGCTGAATATAAGGACTTTAACTTAAATCCATATTTTTATATAAATTACAGATTATGAATGATTTACGCTTTCACTTTCAAACTTTATACTTTTTATACTTGGCTCATATTATTTTTGATGATAATAATAAGTTTACGCAAACGTTTTAAATGAGCGAACAAAAATATCATATTACTCGCTTTTATCCTAAAAAAGTATTAAATTTGCAGCATAATTTTTTGAATGATTATTCGTACTCATCAAAATCAAAAACTCTCAATGGGGTCGTAATGGTTTTTGACAGCGAGGATAATGGTTCAGTAAGCATGTCGAGCTATGTAGATTATCTCGTTAAACTGATTTGCAGAACAACAACCGGCAATAATAACAATTATGCTCTTGCTGCTTAATCGAATCAAGTAGATTATAGCTTCATTCCGAAACAAGGTTTTGGAACGAGACGTTTCACGAAAGGGGCTGCCCGATTCCTTTTCGATTTGAAGCGTGGATTAAATTGGGATCGTTGCAACAGAGTCTTGATGTTGCGATTAAATAAAGAGAATAAGGTGTGTTTTTGGGTGCTTTTTCCCGAGGCAGGCTCGAAAATCAATAAAAAGATAAACATGTAGAAAGCTTTGCTGTTACTTGTTTGGACGAGGGTTCGACTCCCTCCGGCTCCACAATTATAAAATCCGCACTGTTGATATTCAGTGAGTTGCGGGTTTTTTTACTTTGTTTGCGTGTACTAAAAGTCTGCTAAATTTGCAGATTCGGTATCGTTTTTTTTATATACCGATTTCTGTTTTTACGTTTAAAAATACAAGTGTTAAAATCTCAAAAAAGGTATTTTCTAAGCTATTTTTTTTAAGGAAAATTGTACGTTGGATTAAGAAAATTAGTTCACGTAAAACACTTTAAATACTTTTTAGCAGTACATTAATAAACCGGTTAATCAATATTTATTTCGGATTCCGATACATCGAGCCCTTTTTTCAGGCTGAAAATAAATACGAGACCGCCGCCGATTCTGTTTTTAACCGAAATATCACCTTTATGAAAAAGGACCGCATTTTTTACAATCGCCAAACCTAAACCGGAACCTCCCGAACGCCTGTCACGCCCCTTTGTTACACGATAAAATCGTTCAAAAAGTCGCTCAATATCTTCCGCCGGAACTCCCGGTCCTGTATCGGAAAACGAAAAATGAATGTTTTCGGCTGTTTCTCGATATTTGTCGATAATAATTTGAATGTCGCTGCCTCCGTAATTGACGGCGTTGTCGAACAAATTACGGAAAATTGAATAAATCAGCACTTGATTTCCTTGATATCCAATATTTTCGATATTTTTCAAATCGACAGAAATATTATTTTTATCCAAATTTAGTTGGACATCATCAAGAGTATTTTTTATTAATGCCGATAAGTCTATTTTTTCGATTCGATACAAACCCGAAGCTTCTTCGATTTTTGTGAGTAAGGAAATATCATTGATTAAATCAGCCAAACGCAGGGTTTGTGAATAGGCTTTTTTAATAAAATCTTTTTGTTTTTCGGCATCAAGTTTTGAATGAATCAAGGTTTCCAAAAAGCCTAAAACGGAGCTTACAGGAGTTTTAAGTTCGTGGGCTAAATTGTCGGTGATTTGTTGTTTTAATATCTTGCGTTTTTCGGGTTTAGAAATATCATTGATTATAATCTCAAAACTGTCATCTCTGAAAATGATGCATTTGACCGTAAAATGTCTGCTGTTTTTGCGAATCAATAAATCCATTGTCGGAAAATCGGAATTTCGTAAATTGATTTGATGCGATTTTGAGTCGATAAAAGCAACGATTGGTTCAAACTCCTGTATCGAAAAACATTTTTCGGCAGTGTCGATCAATTCGTTGCTGATAAGATTTAGGAAATGAACGAAATGGTCGTTGTTGGAAATGGCGTGTTTGTCGGTCGAAAAAATTCCGATGCCTTCTTCCAGAAGATTTAAGTGGCGAATTAGTTTTTCTTTTTCCGAAGTCAGCTCGACTTTAGCTTTTTGTAACCCTTGATAGACTTCTGCAATATTTTGACCGATATTCCCGATTTCGGATACCGGAAAACTGAAATTTTCACCGATGGGTTTGTTGGCTTTTGCAATGGTCGAAAATTCTTTCAAAGCTGTGAGCGATTTGTTGAATTTTCGGTTGAAGAGATAAAGAATTGTTGATGAAAATAAAAATAGAATGAGAATGAATAAAAGAGATAATTTATTAGGTTCTATCGATTTGCGAGCTTCCAAAGTATATAATACACTGATTCTCACAAAATAATCGGCATACCGTTTAGCGTAATAGTAGTATTTTCTGCCGGTTGTTGTAGAAGTTCGTATATCGGAACCATTATTTTGATGAACTGCGGCTTGAATTTCGGGACGAAAAAGATGATTTTGCATTCCTGAAACATCAGCCACCTGCGAATCATAGACAACAACACCCCGCAAATCGATTATGCTTATTCGAAGATTGGTATCCTTGAAAAGTGTCGGTAATGTTTTAGCATTGTTTATTGAACTTCTTTCTACCGTTTCATAAACCAAATCGGAATAAATTGAGAGCTTGTGGTTTAATGCTTCGGTTTTATATCTTTTTTCGTGTTGGTATTCCGAATAAACGATTATCAAACTAAAAAAAATAAAAATCAGAAATAGTAACAAAAGTTGACGACGGCGGTATTTCGTAACGGTTTCCATTATATATCGTCAATTTCAAAACAATATCCATAGCCCGAACGGCTGATTAGGTAGTGTCCGTATTTACCTAATTTTTTTCGCAATCGGGTGATGTGTACATCGACAGTTCTATCGACAACGTGCGTTTCTTCGTTCCAGGCAATTCGCAAAATTTCATCGCGACTGTATATTTTGCCCGGATTTTTAATCAGCAGAAATAAAATTGAATATTCATGGGGTGTTAAATCGATTTTTTTCCCATCGATATACATTTTTTTCTTCAAGTCGTCGAGTTCCAACTCAGCGATTACAATTTTCGATTCTTCAGGCTTTCCGGAAGGTTTTACACGTCGCAGAACTGCCTGAATACGTGCCGATAATTCTTTGACAGAAAATGGTTTGGAGATATAGTCATCGGCTCCGAGCGAAAATCCTGTTAATTTGTTATTTTCAGATGTTTTGGCTGATAAAAAGATAATCGGCGTTTCGAGTTTGCGGGTTTTCCTCACTTCTTCGGCTAATTTGTACCCGGATATGCCGCTCATCATGATATCAAAAATAAATAAGTCGTACTCTTTCAGATTCAACTTCAAAGCATCTTCGCC
>DYMH01000270.1 GCA_020721645.1 Draconibacterium orientale | reverse complement strand
TTTGCCACCGAAACCTTGCAAATGACCCCAAGCGAGCGAGCGAAACTTCAAACCAAGCTCAGCAACTCTGAATACAAACAAGCCGGACTGTCTGAAAGTCAGATACTTTCTTTCCTTTGGACAGAAAAACAACTCGATGACAAAGGAATACAAAACTCTGAATTTGCCGTCAATTTCAACAAAATCCGTGATAAGATGGATTTTTACAAACCGCTCAGAAGCAATGCTTTGGAAAGGAAAACTTACGACACATGAGCCACTTACGAAACCGTTGCGGTCAAAAATATGTCCAAACTTGACAACGACAGCATCACCGCCTTAGCCCAAAATAATGAAAATCTACAAGCTTATTCTTGACTGCCCAAAAGCCCCGACACTTACCGCAATTTGCCCACCGAAGGCATCAATTTGCAAAAAAAATAGCTGACTTTTTCGCATCGACAAAAAACTTGACCAAAAATTGGCTTTTTCTCAAATATTTTTTGTATTTTTGTAAAAAAAAAATTATTACAAAAAAAAATGAAAATAGTAAATCCATTATACGATTATGCTTTCAAATATTTGATGGACAACGAACAAATAGCAAAAAAAGTTCTCTCCATCATTTTGAATACCAAAGTGTTGCAACTTCACTCCAAACCGCAAGAAACCACCATTAGCCAAACGTTTCTCATCGAACCCGACAGTAACGTAAAATTAACCACATTAAAAATGGTGCGTTACGACTTCAAAGCCATTATTTTAACCGACGAAGGCGAGGAGCAAACCGCTTTGATAGAACTGCAAAAATACGACACGCCAGACCCGATTGTACGTTTTCGCCAGTATTTGGCATCTAATTATTTAAAAGAAGACACTTACATCGATTCCAATGGAAATGAGCAAGTTAGACCTTTGCCGATTATTACCATTTACATTTTGGGCTTTAATTTGAAAGGTTTTGAAACTCCGGCATTTAAAGTTTTAAACCAGCCTTACGATTTAATTAACAACCGAATTATTGATGTAAAAAGTGATTTTGTAAATCTCCTTACGCACCCAAGTATCATATTACAAGCCGCTTACGAAAGCAAAAGTCAAGATACAAAATTAGAAAGATTTTTAAGAATTTTTCATCAAAAAATGCGGGGCGAAAAGTCCGATTACGTAATTGAATTGGAAGAAGGCGAAGAATTTGAAGGCGATTTGAAAGAAATCGTTGAATATTTGCACCGCGCCTTAGCCAACGAAGAATTGCTCCGTCAATTGCAATTGGAAGATTCGACAACCAAAGGCATCAAAGATTTAAAAG
>DYMH01000175.1 GCA_020721645.1 Draconibacterium orientale | reverse complement strand
TGATGTGATGATGTGATGATGTGATGATGTGTTGATGTGATGATGTGATGATGTGTTGATGTGATGATGTGATGATGTGATGATGTGATGATGTGATGATATGATGATTGTGATGATGTGTTGATTTATCGAACTGTATGTAATGTTATGAATTATAAAAATTCCCAATTCCTAATTGATTTATTATTTCTTCTTTGTCGTCGAAATGTGTTTTTATTCCGTTGATTTCCTGATATGTTTCGTGTCCCTTTCCTGTAACCAGAATAATATCGCCCGAAACAGCCAACATACACGCCGTGCGAATGGCTTCGCGGCGGTCGGTGATTTTGAGTGTTTTTTTGCGTTGAAGTATATCTAATCCTGCAAACATTTCTTCGATTATGGTTTCCGGAGCTTCGTTGCGTGGATTGTCGGAAGTCAGAATGAGTTTGTTGCTGTTGTCGGCAGCTATTTGAGCCATGAGCGGGCGTTTTGTTTTATCTCGATTTCCTCCGGCTCCGGCAACTGTGATTACATTTTGTCCTTCGATTCGTATTTCATTGATTGTTTTCAGCACGTTCAGCAAAGCATCGGGCGTGTGAGCATAATCGACAATTGCCGTAATACCGGCAGATTTTATGGTATCGAAACGCCCGTGAACGGCTTGCAGGCTGCTGAGTTCGGTTAATATTTCGTCTGTTTCTTTGCCCAACAATTTTGCTCCGGCAAAAACTGCCAAAAGGTTGTAAGCATTAAATTTTCCGACCAAATTACTCCACATTTCCCGGTTTTCGATGCTCAGTAATGTTCCGTCGAAATGACTTTCGATAATTTTTGCATTAAAATCGGCAATCGAACGCAAAGCATACGTGTTTTTTTTAGCTTTGGTGTTTTGAAGAACGACCAAGCCGTTTTTATCGTCATTATTGGTTATTGCAAAAGCCGAAGCGGGCAAATTATCGAAAAACATTTTTTTTGCTTTTATGTATTCGGCAAAAGTTTTATGATAATCTAAATGGTCGTGGGTGAGATTGGTGAAAATTCCGCCGGCAAATTCGAGTCCGTAAATTCGATTTTGAACCACCGAATGCGAGCTGACTTCCGCAAAACAATATTGGCAACCTGCTTCGACCATTTTGTTAAGCAATCGGTTGATTGTCAAAGCATCAGGGGTTGTGTGCGTGGTTTCGAGTTCGGTGTCGTTGATGTAATTTTTCACTGTCGAAATGAGCCCGACATGGTATCCGAACCGTCGGAACAAAAGGTACAACAGAGTAGCGACAGTTGTTTTCCCGTTTGTTCCTGTAATACCGACCAATTTCAATTTTTGTGAAGGATTTTCGTAAAATTCCGTGACAATTTCAGCCAAAGCCTTCGAGGTATCATCAACTTTTATAATCGGAACCTTGTACGTTTGATTATGAGTTCGGCTGCAAACAACGGCTGTCGCCCCGTTTTCAATTGCTTGGTTGATGAATAGATGTCCATCGGTATCGGTTCCGGAAAGTGCGATAAACAGAAACCCACTTTCAACTTTTCGTGAGTCGAATTGGATTCCTTTTATCAAAATATCGACATTTCCGATGATTTCGAAGTTTTTTAAAGAGGATAATATGGCGTTTAAATTTTTAATCACAAAGAGAATTTGAGAATTTGAAAATGTGGAAATTTGAAAATGTTTAGGATTCTGATTATTTACTTTCTATTTTCTACTTTTTACTTTCTACTTTTTTCAGCTTGGTTCAAGTTCGAGTAAGACGGTCATATTTTTTTTGATTGTTTTTCCTGCAACTATCGATTGTTTTTTTACCATTCCCCGTCCGGTTATTTTCACCTTTAAACCCAGAGATTCGAGTAACCAAACAGCATCTCTGGCTCCCATTCCCACAACATCGGGAACGAGTTTTTTGTTGATTTTTTGGTTAATCAGTTCTACGGATTTTTGTCGAGCTTTTGTATCAACCCAATCGGAAGCTGTTTTGTTTTTTGAGTCGGATTGTATATTTAATTCCTGCAAAACGAGGTCGATTTGTGAGCGATAGCCGTTTTTAGAAATCGGAGCCGTGTTGAGGAAATTTGAATTGTTTTGCTGATTGGCTTTGTTAATATCGCGGTCGGCAGCATAAATTTTATCGGCAATGAGTCTGAAAACAGGCGCCGCAACTAAGCCGCCGAAATAACTACCTTGCGGTTTATCAATAAGGACAATACAGGAATATTTGGGATTATCAGCCGGAAAATAGCCTACGAATGAGCCGCTGTATTCGGGAATAAATTTCATTTGTTCGAAATTAAAATGCTTAGCTGTTCCTGTTTTTCCGGCAATACGATATTTATCGGTATAGATATTTGTGGCGGTTCCGTTTTTCACAACGCCTTCGAGCATTATTTTAACATTTTCGAGAGTTTTTTGAGAACAGATGGCTTGTTTAATAATTTCGGTTTTGACGGTTTCTTCGACCGTTCCTTCGCTCGAATACGCCATTACCAAACGCGGTTTTATCATCGTTCCGTTGTTTGCAACTGCGTTATAGAAAGTTAAAATTTGCATTGGTGTGAAGAGTACCTCGTATCCGTATGAAATAGCAGGCAAGGAAGCTCCCGACCATTTTTCGGATTTCGGCGTGTTGATATTTGGCATTTCTTCTCCGGCTAAATCGATACCCGAAAGATTATATATTCCTATGTCGTAGAGCCGGTCGATGAATTTTTGTTCATTGTTTTTATAATATTTACGAATAATTTTAGTTGTTGCAACATTCGATGAATGTTCAAAAGCTTGTTGAACTGTGAGTTTTCCGTAGCCGCTTTCTTTTGTATCTGTAACGGTGAAGTCGAAATATTTAACTGTTCCGTTTCCGGCATCTACGGTATCGGTTAATTTGATGTAGCCGTCTTCAAATGCCGCCATATACGAAGCCAGTTTGAAAGTGGAACCCGGTGCTATTTTATCTTTTACGGCATAATTATAATTTTCGACATAATTGCTGTCTTTTGTCAGTGCTAAGTTCACCATTGCTTTGATATAGCCGGTTTTTACTTCCATGACAATAACAACGCCGTGATGTGCTTTTAATTTTCGGAGTTGTTGTTCGAGAACTTGGTTCGCATAATCCTGCAAATTGATGTCGAGCGAAGAAACGATGTTTTTCCCGGCTTCGGGATATACATTTTCCGAATTTTCAACGGGCAGAGAATTTCCCAGTGGTAATTTTTGCTTCCAAATGCTGCCGGGCAGACCTCTGAGGATTTCATCGTAGTATTTTTCGAGCCCGCGCTCACCGACTTGTTGCCCGTTAGTAACTTCTTTTCTCAACATTCCGATTGATGTCCGGGCTAAATTATTAAACGGCATTGTTCGTTTTGTTTTTAAAATCCAGATAAATCCGCCCTTATTTTTCCCTTTACGAAAAATTGGAAAACTTTTAATTTTTTTGTAAGTATCGAAATCTGCATTTGTCGTTATCATGTGATAACGTTCTCTATTCCTGCGGGCAAGTACGAGTTCGTTTTTTATTTGTTTTTTGTTTTTTCCCGGTAGAATTTTAGCCAAACAGATAGCCAAAGAATCGATATTGTTTTGAAAAGTGGTATCTTTTAATCCGCTGGCTCGTGTATCAAAATAAATATCGAATTTGGGAATAAAAGTCGCTAATACATTCCCCTGCATATCATAAATATCGGCTCTTTCCGAAAAAACTTTTGTCATTTTCAACGAACCGTTGATATATTTCTCGTGATATTCCGAATATTTTACAACCTGCAAATACACAATTTTCCCAAATACAGCAATTCCGGCAATCAATAACAATGAATACAAAAGTCCGGCTCTGTAAATGATTTCTTTCTTTTTATCTACTATTTTGGGGTTTGGTGTCATTTTATTTCTTTTGGCATGTAAATTTGTTGTGGCGGACGATCCGAAATCATGAGGTTCATTTTTCTGTCGCTAAGCTCTTTTGCAACTTGCGATTCTTTGCTGAGTTCCATCAATTTGCTCGAAATAAATACCGATTCCGATTTGAGTTCCAATAGTTCTTGCCGGCAAAAATCCATATTCATATATATTTTCTCGTAAGAAAATTGATTTGCTATGTATAAAACAGCTAATAATTCAAGATATATCAGAAACAACCAATTGGTACTTATGGTTTTTCGGAGTAAACTGCCGTCGATAATTTTTTTAAAATTTGTGATATATTTTTCCGGGATTTTCATCTTTTTATAATTTTTCGGCAACCCTTAATTTGGCACTTGCGGCACGACTGTTAATTTTAACTTCATTTTCCGAAGGTTTTACGGTTTCGGACAATCGAAAAGGGCAGATTAAATTTCCGTAGAGATCTTTATGAGCGACTCCATCAAAATTTCCGGTTTTAAAAAAATTCTTCACCGGTCGGTCTTCGAGCGAATGATAGGTTAAAACGGCAAATCGACCGCCTTTTTTCAGCAAATTCGGCGATTGGAGCAACAATTCTTTGAGTACATCGATTTCTTGATTGACTTCGATACGCAAAGCCTGAAAAATTTTGGCCCAATATTTATATTCCGAATTTTTAGGCACGGCTTGGTGTATGGCTGTTTTTAAATCGGTTAAACTATTGATTTTCTGTGATTTTCGGTAGTCGATAATCAACTTGGTCAATTTTCTGAAATTATTTACTTCGGCATATTCTCTGAAAATTTTGTTCAAATCATCTTCCGAAGCCGTGTTCAAAATATCGGCAGCCGAATATTGAGATTCCTTGTTCATTCGCATATCGGCAGGACCCTCAAATCTGTAGGAAAAACCGCGTTCGGCAGTATCAAATTGATGCGATGAAACGCCCAAATCGGCGAGTATTCCATCAACTTGCTCTATTTGATAATAGAGCAAAAAATTTTGGAGATATTTGAAATTGCTTCTGATAAATTGAAAGTTTTGTGTCGATTTTAAACTTTTTTTAAAGTTGTCGGCATTTTTTTCGGCTTCCGCATCTTGGTCAACAGCAATTAATTTCCCTTTACGCAGTTGCGACAAAATTAGGGCAGAATGCCCACCGCCTCCGAAGGTTATATCAATATACACTCCGTTGGGATTGATATGCAGGGCATCAACGGATTCTTTTAAAAGGACTGGTATGTGATAATTTTCTGACATTTTGAAATTGAACCTTGGAATAAAATTGAGATGTGAAATATTTTGCCTTGCTTATTGATTTGTTCTGCCTAATATTTTTTCGGCTAAATGGGCAAAATCATCGGCTTTCTCTTCTTTGCTTTCGTATGTTTCTTTTGCCCAGATTTCAATTTTTCGGTCCTGCCCCGAAAGGACAAGGTCTTTCTCAATTCCTGCATATTCGAGCAAACGTGCCGGAATCAATATTCGGTTGTTGGCATCGGCTGCCACTTCGGCAGTTCCTCTGAAATATTCCCGCAAAAACCGATTATGCTCTTTATTGTATGGATTCAACTCCGAGCGAAGAGCTTCGTTTTGCTTTTCCCATTCTTGAATTGTGTAAAGAATCAGGCATTTTTCGTAAATATCTTTTTTTATAACGAATCGTTCTTCGGCACCTTCCGGCATTTGTTTTTTGAAGGCAACAGGCATGGTAACACGCGATTTCGTGTCAATTTTACATATATAATCGCCTATAAAACTTGCCATGTTTCTCTTCAATATGATTCGTTTACAAATATACGATTTTTTTTCCACCTACAACCACTTTGACCCACTTTTATACACGATTGTTGAAAAGTTTTTTTTAGATATACGTATAGTTCTGATTATGTGTTATATATAATACTTAAATGTGTTGTAAAGTTTACGTTTGATTTTGTTTATGCATTTAAGAGTTCGGTATAAAAAGCTGAATTTGTGAAATCAAAGCCGCAAGGCGATTTTCTAATTAACTGTAAAACAATATTTTGTGATTTGATAATTTTGCAAATATAATCGCCATGCGGCTTATTATACCGGACTCATTTAATATTATTTTTTTATCAAATTTGAACAGAAAATATTTATTGGGAAAAACTAAAAATGATGTCAAGAAATATCTGATTTGGGTAAAAAAAAAGCAGTAAATCGGAGTTTTGTACAAAACGAAAAACACACTATATTCGCATTCTAATTTTAGAGAAATGACGCAGCAAGATGTTC
>DYMH01000174.1 GCA_020721645.1 Draconibacterium orientale | reverse complement strand
TTCTGTATTATCACAATGGTGGTAAAATACAAACGATTCTTGATTGAATATTTTAAATTTTATCAATGGATAATCAATGTTCTATTTGTTCGGATATTAAAAATAAGGAATACTCATTTTAAAAATACGGCTCCGAATATAATAATTCGTATTTGCCCGAAAATGCAAAAAAACTTATCGTTATTAAAGATTTTAAACCGAACTCCGACAGATTAAAACAATTAAAACAATGCCCGGAGTGTAAAACTTATTATTTGTACGAAACGGATTATGAATTTTTAGCCTTTGGCAGCGAAGATGAAGAATTTTTGACACGTTTGACCGAAAATGAAGCATTGGAGCTGTTAAATTTCCATACAATTTGAATATATACTTTGATTGGTTGATTTTTTGATGTGCTGATATGCTGATTGTTTTCAATATCAAATAGTTATACGATTTTTAAAACGTAATTTACGACCGTGTATAGAATATATAAAACTTACTATACCTCAAAAATGGTGTCTTGAAATATATACTGCCTGCTGTTTTTGTAAAGATTGCGTTTAAACTCCGGTTTCGTTTTTAAAACCATTAATTTTCAGGCGGGTAAAAATTTCGAGCCCCACCCAAGCATCGGTAGCCGCATAAATTTGTTGAGCTTCTGTAAGTTCGGCATTTTCCCAATTGGAAAGTCTTTGCCCTTTGGATATTTTAAATCCAAGAATATTGCCGCTTAATTTTTGCAAACCGGCATCTTCAATACCAAATTGTTTTACAAAATTTTGAAGTTCTACAAAACCTCCCGGAATAAAAGGTGTGATTTTTTGAAGGGCTTTGATGTCGTCGCGAATTGCTGCACCAACTTTAATAATTGATTCATCGGCTAAGATGTCTGCCAAAACTGCCGGTAAGCCCATTTTGGAAATGCGAAACAGAAATGCTTCCTTGGCTGTCGAAATTTGAAGTAAAGCCACCATATTAACCCTCCCTTTTTTAAATGCAGGGCGGGTTTCGGTATCAAATCCCAATTCTTTTTGATGTCGTAAAAAGGGTATCACTTTTTGCAAATCAAGAATATTTTCAATAACTATAATTTTACCAACGAAACTACCCTGCGGCAATTCGTTGAGTTCTTCTTTCGATATTTTGGCTTGTATTTGTAGCACGGAATCTTATGTAAATTAGAAAATGTGAAAATTAGAAAATGAAGAAATTTTCCTCAATCTTGATACTTGATACTGTATTTAATTAAAAAGGTGATTTACCCATTGGTTGTCATTATTTTTGGGTAAATTCAATTCGGATTTTTCGAGTGATTCGTTTTCAAAATCTTCGCCCGAAAATAAAATGTTATGAATTTCACTTAAAATCAGCAGAATACGCGGTCCAAAATGGTTTTCAAAATGATGCCGGCATTCCCAAACACCTCCGCGCGAAGCTTCAATATTACCCATTTTATAAAGCTCGCTGTAATCTTTCAAATCTTGATAAATATCCGAAAATGCCTCCGAAAGGCTGATATTTATTGTTTCGGTCAAATCATCGGGCTCGAAAATATCAACAAAAACTTCGGTATCGCCCAATTTGTCGGCTATGCTCGTTTGGATATAATTCCAATCGCTTTCACTCACAAATTTCTGACTCTCTGCATCTTCTTCGCGTTCATCGCCCAGCAGCATCAACGCTTTGAGATACAGTAAACTGAGAAATTTTTGCGATTTTTCCAAAAATTCTCGCTTTGATATTTCGGAAATATCTTCCAGAAATGTGCAAAATTGAACAGCAACGGCTGTAAATTCAATAACGTCTTTATTGAAAACAATAGTATCTAAGGGATCTTCTTTGCTGTGAGATGACATGTTTTTTTGAATATTCAAATTAAATTAGCGACCAAGATTGATGTTTGCAAAGTTAATATCATTTTAAAAAATACAACTTTATTTTAATAAATATTTAGAAACTGTTCCCGGCGTGAGCTCTTTAAAAAAAATCAAAGGATAATTCTTTTTTCAGGTGCATTAATTTAAAAAAAATATATAATATTTGTCAATTATTTCAATGTTTGGAAATGATAGACATTTTATTGTGAAAATTGAATGAAAATGAATTGAAATTGTATTTTCATACCTATTGAATTAGTCGTTTGCAGCGTTTTGAAGGTTCGATTTCGATTTTCGGATTTTGTAATTTTTTTACTTCCTAATTAATTATTTCAGCATTTACAATCACCTTATAATACTTATAAAGAATGAAGACTTCGTATTTTGATTTGATTGATCAATCTTATTTTTTCCCTCAGGAAGGTTTTAATATCGACAGCGGATACCTTTTTTTTAATAATATCTCGCTGAAATATTTAATCGATAAATACGGAACCCCTTTTAAATTAAGTTTTTTGCCCAAAATAGGTGACCAAATAAAAAAGGCTAAAAATATTTTCAACAAATCAATTGCGGACAATAATTACAGAGGCAAATATTATTATGCCTATTGCACCAAAAGCAATCACTTTAGTTTTGTCATCAAAGAAACCCTCAAACACGATGTACAACTCGAAACTTCATCGAGTTACGACATCGACATCATCGTAAAACTCTTTGAGCAGGGATTGATTACAAAAGATATTATTTTGTTACACAATGGACATAAAACCGATGAATACGTTCATAAAATCGGCGAATTGTATCGCATGGGCTTTACAAATTCAATACCGATTTTAGACAGTGTTTTTGAATTGGACAAGCTTTTGCAGGTAATTCCGGGCAAAGTAAAAATAGGAATCCGCATGGCAATCGATGAAGAACCTCAATCAGCCTATTATACTTCGAGAATGGGAATCCCGGCCAAACAAATACCCGCCTTTTTCAACGAAAAAATCAGAGACAACGAAAAAATCAGCCTCGAAATGCTCCATTTTTTTGTGGACAGCGGAATTAAAGACACTGTTTATTACTGGGGTTTGTTCAAAAGAGGATTGAATATCTACTCCGAACTCAAAAAAAGCTCGGAATCCCTGCACGCCATCAATCTGGGTGGCGGATTGCCGATTCGCAATCATTTGAGTTTCGATTACGATTACAAATTTATGATCAACGAATTGGTTCGTAACATTAAAGATATGTGTATTGCCGAAAACATCGAAGACCCCGATATTTTTACCGAATTTGGGCGATACACCGTGGGGGAAAGCGGAGCCATCATTTTTGAAGTGATTGAAGTGAAGCAACAAAATGATTCGGAGCTGTGGTATTTGATTAACAACAGTTTAATGACCACGATTCCCGACAGTTGGAGTATCTACGAAAAATTTATTCTTTTGCCTGTAAACAAATGGGATAAATCCTATTCCAGTGTTAATATCGGCGGAATCAGCTGCGACCATTCCGATTATTACAACACCGAAGATTTGAATCAACAAGTCTATTTACCGCTCGTAACGCCCGAAGACCCTGAACCACTCTATCTCGGTTTTTTTCATACCGGAGCCTATCAAGATGCAATCAGCGGATACGGAGGCATTAAACATTGTTTGATTCCTTCGCCAAAACATATTGTTGTGGAACGCAACGAATACGGACAATATATCGACTATGTTTTCAACGAAGAACAACGCGTAGAACACATGCTTAAAATATTAGGATACAAATAATTATGAATTTTGAATTGTTGATATACTTTGATTGGTTGATTTTTTGATGTGCTGATATGCTGATTGCTTTTAATATCAAATAGATAAACAATTTGTAAAACGCAATTTATGACCGTGCTTAGTATAATTCATTAACAATTAATAATTAAAAATTAACAATTATGATAAGATTTGGAGGAATACCCGAAGAATTTTGCCAAAGAGATACGGCAAAAATCCTTCTCACACCGCTTTTATACGACGGAACAAGTACGTGGGGAAAGGGAGCAGATAAGGCTTTTGAACCTTTTATCGAAGCTACGGAAAACATGGAACTGTACGACATCGAAACCGATTCGGAAGTCTATCGAAATGGAATTTTTGTTGCTCCGGCTTTGAAAAATTTCAAATCGCCCGATGAAATGGCAGAAGAAATCTATCATCATACCAAAGATTTACTCGAAGAAGGCAAATTTTTAACCTTTTTGGGCGGCGAACATTCGGTGAGTATTGGAGTATTGCAGGCTTTTTACGAAAAATATCCCGATTTAACCATTGTCCAGCTTGATGCACATTCGGATTTGCGCCCCTCATATCTCGGCTCGCCCAACAGCCATGCCTGTGCACTGCACAAAGCCTCAAAAAATGCGAATCTCATTCAAATCGGTATTCGCAGTATGGATATTGTTGAAAAACAATTTCTTAACACCGAAAAACTGTTTTTGGCAAAGGATATTTCCGGTAGAACCGATTGGCAGGAAAAAGCCTTATCACTGCTTACTAAAAATGTATATATTACTGTCGATTTAGATGTTTTCGACCCTTCCATTATGCCTGCAACCGGCACCCCCGAACCGGGAGGTTTGCTGTGGTACGAAGTTTTGAATTTTCTACGCGAAGTATTCAAACGCAGTCGGGTTTTGGGTTTCGATATTGTCGAATTTGCACCCAATAACCTTTACAAATCACCAAATATGTACGTTGCTCAACTCTACTATAAAATGTTAAATTATAAATTTTCAAACCAATGAATGTAACCGAATTTGTTAAAAAACATTACAGGCATTTCAACGCAGCAACTTTGGTTGATGCAGCAGAAGCCTACAAAGAACAACTCCGCAAAGGACACAAAATGATGATTACTTTGGCAGGTGCCATGAGTACTGCCGAACTTGGAATATCTTTGGCAGAAATGATTCGCGAAGATAAAGTTCAAATTATTACCTGCACCGGTGCAAATCTGGAAGAAGATATTTTCAATCTCGTTGCCCATTCATACTACAAACGCGTTCCCGAATATCGAACCTTATCGGCACAAGACGAGCAAGATTTGCTCGACCATCATTACAATCGTGTTACCGATACCTGCATTCCCGAAGAAGAAGCAATGCGACGTATCGAACGCCAGTTGATTGATGTGTGGACCAAAGCCAAAACCGAAGGCAAACGTTTTTTCCCGCACGAATTTATTTATCAATTGATACGAAATAAATCTTTGGAAAAATTTCACGACATCGACACAAAAGATTCGTGGTTGATTGCGGCTTGCGAAAAAAATCTGCCCATAGTTGTGCCGGGTTGGGAAGATTCCACAACGGGCAATATGTTTGCAGCACATTGTATGGAAGGCATGTTTGAGCCGTCTGTAGTAAAATCGGGTATCGAATACATGATGTTTTTGGCAAAATGGTATCAGGAAAATGCCGGAAAAATCGGCGTTGGATTTTTCCAAATCGGCGGAGGAATTGCCGGCGATTTCCCAATATGCGTGGTGCCGATGCTGCACCAGGATTTACGCTTAACCGATGTGCCTATTTGGTCGTATTTCTGCCAAATTTCCGATTCTACAACAAGTTTTGGCTCTTATTCGGGTGCTCACCCCAACGAAAAAATTACGTGGGGTAAACTGGGTATCGAAACTCCGAAATTTATTATCGAATCGGACGCTACCATTGTGGCACCCCTTGTTTTCAGTATGATTTTAGAAAATAAATAATCAAATTGATATGACAAAAAAACAAATTATTTTGCTTGCACGATTGTTTATTCTGTCGTGTGTCGTTTTTATAATTGCTTATTATATCGGCGGTACGTTTTAAGACGAATTTTTGTTCTATTAATTGATAAAAAGACGACCGAAATAAAAATTTCGGTCGTCTTTTCTATAATAAATGCCATTGATAAATGCGTTTTGTAAACATACAATCACCTCATATTCAATTTTTTTCTAAATACTAAGTATTCGTAAAGAAATAACATTTACATCTTACTGTGTTTTTGGATGAATTGTATAATTCCATTCACCATGAAATTCATGCTCTTTTTTATTTACTTCTTCTAATTCTTGTTTTGTTACGACTATTCCTTTTTTATAAATATTTTCATCTAATACAGCTTTAACCTTCAATCCTTTGCGAGTTTTGGTTGCTGCTATTAAATTTACTATTATTTCATAGCTCTCCAATGGCTTCCCTTTCCAATTCAATGTAATTTGAGAAAACAAGCGATGTTCTA
>DYMH01000002.1 GCA_020721645.1 Draconibacterium orientale | reverse complement strand
GCAAGGCAGAGCCTTGCAAAATAAGCCCGACTTAGGCAGAGCCTAAGCCGAACACTGCTTAACTAAACGACATTGCATCAAAGATATCTTTTCAGAGATTATAGCATCATTTCGCCCCATAATTCAGAGAATTTTTAAACCTTAATTTTATAATAAACCTTGCAATCGTCTCATGGTTTGTGGCATTGTGAATTTTTAATCAATTATTTCAATCTCTTTTCAGAAAAAATATATTTTCGTTGATACAAAGTTTATTATCAACGAAAATCTTGTAATTTTGAAAAATGAAACTCAAAAACAAATTGTTTGGACGATTTTGTATTTATCACGTTTTAAAATCCCTAAAATCTTGTTATTACACTGATATTTAAGACCCTTCAAAAGTATTAGCATCACCTATTCCAAATTTCCCCACCTGTTAAACTCTCAAAAAATATGATAAAATTTTACACGAAATTAGTACTTTCCGTAGCCTTCAATCTGTTACTTTTTAACTCATCTTTTGCTCAATTCAACCGTCCAATCGGAGCAGCATCGGGCGGTATGGCTCATTCTTCGGTGATGCAATCCGGTAACTGGTCGAATTTTGATAATCAGGCAGGATTAACCGAATTGAAGGGCATTTCGGCAGGTTTATATTTTTCCAATGCCTTTCATTTGCCCGAGCTGGGAACAAAAGCATTCGCACTTGCTTCGCCGATGGGTAAAATGAGCGGAATCGGGTTAAACTATACCTATTTCGGCTACGAATTGTACAACGAAAGCAAATTTGGCTTGGCTTATGCGATGAAACTCGGGAAAAAATTTTCGGCAGGCATTCAATTAGACTGGTTTTCGACCCGCTTTGGCGGAGAATACGGACATACAGGAACTCCGGTGGGCGAAATTGGTATTTTATCGAATCCCATCGAAAATTTATACATCGGAGCCCATGTTTTTAATCCGTGGTTTGCCGAACTTACGACCACGGGCAACGAAAAAGCTCCGACGGTTTTTCGTTTGGGAGTGGGATATAATTTTTCCGACAAAGTATTGTTTACCATTGAAACTCAAAAAGATATCGACCTTCCTGTGGTATTTAAAAGCGGCATTGAATACAATCCGTTCAAAGGCATCTTTTTCAGAATCGGAGCATCGTCAAACCCAACACTTCTTTCGTTTGGAGCAGGTTACCGTTTAAAAAATATCCAAATTGATTTTGCTTATTCAAATCACCAAACATTAGGCTACACTACTCAAATTGGATTGAGTTATACTTTTATCACCCAGAAAAAGAAATAATTTTTTCTTGTTACAAAATTCAAAATATAATTACATTTAATTACGATGAATAAGACCTATTATGCTACAAAAAAAATATTTTTTTATCTTTTTGCTGATATTATTTTATCCCCTCTTTTCGCAGGGACAAATAATTAATGAAACGCAAACCATTGAACAACTCATCGAAGAAATTGCTGCATCGAGCGATGAAGAATTAGATTACACCACACTTTTCGACGATTTGAATGCGTTTGCACAAAATCCACTGAATTTGAATATCGCAACACGCGAAGAGCTCGAAAAATTTCAATTTCTCAACGATTTTCAAATCGAAGGCATTTTGAATTATCAAAAAAGAGCCGGCGAAATGCAAACAATCTATGAATTGCAATACGTCAGCGGTTTTTCGCGGGAAGACATCAAACGGATTTTACCTTTTGTAACCGTTGTTCCGGTAAACGAAACACAATTACCGAATTTTAAAAAAGCCTTTAAATACGGCTCGAATACAGTTTTTTTGAGAACACAATTCATTACACAGGAACAAGCGGGCTATACGCCAATCGACCCTTTTGAGTTGGAAACAAGTCCAAATTCCCGATTTTTAGGAAATCGAATGAAATATTACGCACGTTATAAATTTCAGTATAAAAATTCGATAAGTTATGGAATGACAGCCGAAAAAGATGCCGGCGAAGAATTTTTTAAAGGCACTCAAAAACGGGGATTCGATTTTTATTCGGCACATTTGAAAATCAATAATTTGTGGAAATTCAAAACCATTGTGGTCGGCGATTTTCAGGCAGGTTTCGGGCAGGGATTGGTGCTGTGGTCGGGATTGTCATCGGGCAAATCATCGTATGTTCTGAATATCAGTAAAAAATACAGCGGATTAAAAAAATATTCTTCGGTCGATGAAAACAAATTCATGCGAGGCACAGGAACCACAGTACGTTTAGGAAATTTTGACATCACGGGATTTATCTCGCAAAAGAAAATCGACGGCAATATCACACTCAGCGATACAAGCAATCAAGAATCTTTTGACGAAACCATTGTCAGCAGTTTTCAAATCACGGGAATGCACCGCACACCGGGCGAAATAGCCGACCGAAAAACAATCCGGGAAACGATTTACGGCGGCAATATCAACTATAATTTTAAGCGACTCAAAATTGGCGGAACTTATGTGAAAACAACTTTCGATGCTGTTTTGCAAAAAGAACTGAAACCGTACAGTATTTACGCCTTTCAGGGCAAAGAAAATGAAGCATACAGCGTTGATTACAAAGCATATTTAATGAATTTTAATTTTTTTGGCGAAGAAGCGATGAGCCAAAATGGTGCCTATGCTTTGTTGAATGGCGTTTCGGTGAATTTGGCTTCCCAAATTTCGCTGGTAGCTTTGCATCGATATTATTCGCCGGACTACCAATCGATTTACGCAGTAGGTTTTGGCGAATCGGGAACCACAGCCAACGAGCGCGGAACTTATATAGGTGCAGAAATTCACCCATATCAACGCATCACTGTTTCAACGTATTACGATGCTTATCAATTTCCATGGCTGCGCTCCAATGCAAATGCACCGAGTGGCGGAAACGATTTTTTTGTTCAAACCGATTTCACGGCACGTTATAACTTATTTGTATCACTTCGTTTCAAACAAGAAACCAAGCCCGAAAACACATCGTTCGATATTGCCGGTATTAAACCGTTGATGTTGGTTACAAAAAAACAAATTCGATTTCATATAAATTATGGATTATCGAAAATTTTAACATTAAAAAACCGTGTTGAATTAGCATTCTATAAAAAACAAGACGAAAATGCACAAACCGGTTATTTAGTGTATCAAGACATTTCGTATCACCCAACGAGACTACCATTGGTGCTTGATTTTAGATATGAATTGTTCGATGCTCCATATGATGCTCGAATTTATGCTTATGAAACCGATATATTGTACGGATATTCCATTCCGGGATTTTCGGGACGCGGAATGCGTACTTATTTAACTCTAAAATACACTTTAATAGACAATTATATCGATTTATGGTTGCGTTACGCACTCTATCATTACACCGATAAATCGACAATCAGCTCGGGAATTACCGAAATTAACGGACCGAATAGTTCGGAAATTAAAATTCAACTGAGAATATCATTTTAAAAATATAGATTGATAGTTCGATTTTTTGATGTGCTGATTGTGTTGATGTGTGGATTGTGTTGATTTGCTGATAATATAGGCAGTTAAGTAATCGTCCGGATTTATTTGTATATTATAATGTCCGTATTCCTATCAAAATCAAATTATTACTTCATTAACAATTAATAATTAACCATTACCTACGACCATGCTGTTTCAAACAAAATTGCATGGATTTTGTATGAAGAAAAACGATGTAAATTATACGCAGAAAAAAGGAATATATACTATTTTTATTGTTAAATAAATATTATTATGTTTTTGAGACAATTTTTTTTATAATAATTTATTGTTTTTCAAGTAAAATGTTTATATTTCGGAGTTATTTCACGTGAATTTTGTCAAAATAAATTGATGTTATATACCAATAAAACCATACAGAATAACAAGAAGACGATACTTTCATTCGTTTTTTTCTTGCTGTTTTCTTCAAACTTGCTTGCACAATCGGAAGAAAATATCAAGGCAACATGGATATATAACATTGCGAACACTGTTGAATGGGCAAAAGAAGATACGATAAAACAATTTAAAATCGGTGTTTTTTCTTCAGCAAAAATGGCAAAAGAACTGACAGATATGGCGAACTCGAAGCCTATCAAAGGGAAACCCGTAAAAGTTGTTCTCTTCAAACGAATCAAAGACATCACACCAACCCAGATTTTGTTCGTTTCGTTCGATGAAAATTATTATGTCGATTTGGTGATAAACCGAATTACCGGTCATAATACACTACTCATTACCGACCAATATGAAAACAAGAAACTCATCATGGTTAATTTGCTTTCGCTGCAAGACAAAGCAAAACACTTTGAAGTCAATCAACGAAATGCTGAATTAGAAGATTTAACCCTGTCGAAAGTACTTATAAAACAAGGTGGCAGCGACGTTGATTTAAAAGATTTATATTCCAAAACCGAAAAAGAGCTCCAAGAAGAACGCCAAAAACTACAGAAACAAGCTCGCTTGCTTGATGATAAAGAAAAGCAAATCAACAAGCAACAAAAAGAAATAGAAGATAAACAAAGTAAACTCGAAAGCAAGGAAGAAGAAGTCCGCATTCAAAAATTGCGGCTCGACTCGATGAATAAGGAAATTACTGTTCAACGCGAAACGGTTCGGAAAAATATGGAAATTTTGATTCGTCAGGAACAAAAAATCAAACTACAAGATGTTGAATATCAGAATCAAATTTCGGAAATGAAGAATTTTGAGAGTTCTTTGGCAAAGAAAAAAGAGGAAGTCAATAAAATCAATAAAGACCTACAACAAAAACAAAAAGCACTCGGCGAATCGCATGCAACGATACAAACCCAAAAAGGTATTATTTACATTTTTATGGGATTTATCGCAGTTATTTTGATATTAATATTCTTTGTAACGAGTGCTTGGATAAAAAAACAGAAAATAAATAAGCAATTGAATATTCAAAATATCGCAATCAACAAACAAAAAGATGAAATATCGAATCAGGCAAAACATTTAGAATTAATCAATACGGAGCTCGAAAAACTATCAATTGTTGCATCGAAAACCGACAATGCGGTTACCATTATGGACGCAAAAGGGAATTTTGAATGGGTGAATGCAGGCTTTACTCGCTTGTACGGCTATACATTACAACTTTTAACCCACGAAAAAGACGAAAACATTATCGGGGCAAGTAAAAACCCCGAAATTAAAATCCTATTGCAAAGATGTATCGACAATAAAGAATCAATATTTTACGAAAATCTGAGCGAAACCCGACAAGGTAAAAAGATTTGGGTTCAAACTTCAATAACTCCGATATTAAACGCAGAACAAGAAGTGATTAAACTTGTTTCGATAGATACAGATATCAATAAACAAAAACTTGCCGAAAGGGAAATCCGCGAACAGCATAAAATGATTGTGGAGCAAGCCCACGAATTGGAACGAAAAAATCAAGAACTCGAAAAATTATCCATAGTTGCCAGCGAAACAGATAATGCCATTCTGATAATGGATGCAGAAGGCAATTTTATTTGGGTGAACGATGCTTATACTCGAATGTTTGGTTTTACTTTGGATTATTTGGTGAATAATATCAGCAAAAATATTATAGGACCCGAAACCAACACGGAAATTAAAAAAATTGTTCGCAGTTGCATTCGCGATAAGCAATCGGTTGATTATGAATTTAAAGCTCTTACAGCCGACAAAAAATCAATTTGGATTCACACCACACTTACTCCTATTTCGGGCAAAGACGGACAAATAAAGAATTTGGTGGCGATAGATACTGATATTTCTAAATTAAAAGAAGCCGAAATCGAAATCAGGCAACAAAGCGAAGAACTTATTGCCCAAAAAGAAGAATTGAGATTCCAAAATGATAAAATAGAAAATCAAAACGTTCATATCAGAGCAAGCATCAATTACGCCTTGACTATACAAAAAGCCATTTTACCAACGGTTTCCGATATGAATAAATATTTTGAAAGCGTTGTTATTATGCGTCCCAAAGATATTGTTTCGGGCGATTTCTACTGGATGGCTCATCTACCGAAAAAAGGCGAGTTCGGTGAAAAATTATTTTTTGCCACTGTCGATTGCACCGGACACGGTGTTCCGGGTGCTTTTATGTCGATGATTGGAAATCGATTGTTAAACGAAATCGTCTTGGAATCGAAAATCGTAACACCAAAAGATATTTTAACCGAATTGCATAAAAAAGTAGTAATCGCTTTAAAACAAAACGAATCGGATAATAATGACGGAATGGATTTATGTTTAATACGTATCGAAACCAACGACAACGGGAAATATATCGTAAAATACTCCGGAGCCAAACGCCCGCTTTACTACTATCAGTCAAAAACAAAAAAACTCGAAATTCTACGTGCCGACCGCAAATCTATCGGCGGTATCAAAAAGAAACGCCTCTCAATTGATTTTACCAATCAAGAAATTATCTTGGAAAAAGAAGACCGGCTCTGGCTCTCGACCGATGGAATTGTTGACCAAAACGCAAACAACCGCAAACGATTCGGCACTTCACGGTTTTTGAAAATTATTGAAGAGACTTCAGAAATGTCACTTATCACTCAAAAAAACACAATAGAAAAAGAATTGGATATCTACCAAAACGGTGAAGAACAACGCGATGATATAACAGTTTTGGGGATTAAATTGTGAAATGCAACCAACGATTTCTTAATTATTTGTTAAACTTTTTTTTACAACTTTTTCAGTTGAGAAACGTATAACCTGATAAAAAAGGAATATGCTGCAAACATTACAAAAGTCGAAAATACATTTAATATTCGTGATTTTCATTTCCCTCTTTTTAGCAGCCTGCACGCAAAATCACGAAAAATTTCCTTCTGCCGAAAACGGTCGAATTGATTTTTCTAATTGGAATTTTTTTAATTCGCACGCTGTTCCCTTAGACGGGAAATGGGAATTTTATCGAAATCAATTTATCAGCTATCACGATTTTACCGATTCTTCAAAAAAATACACGCCGGAATATCTGCAAGTTCCGGGATATTGCAACGATAAATCCGGCAATTCGCATACCTACGGCACATACCGTTTGTTGATTAAAACCAAGCCCTCGGAAAGCCTTCTTTTCATAAAAATTAAATCGATTTCAACAGCATTTACTGCCCATTCCAACGAATTTCAAATCGCCAAAGCCGGTGAAATAAGCCGCAGCGAAAACGGTTTTCGCCCTGAATACAAACCCATTCTCATACCGGTAAATCTGAACCAAATTTATTCCGATTCAAGCTCTAAATCAGAATTTCAACTTATCATTCAGGTTTCTAATTTTTCACATGCCAATTCCGGATTGTGGGAAACACTTTATATTGGCAATTTTCAAGCCATTAGTTATTATCGCGACAGCTTTTTGTTTATAAAATTATTGATTGCCGGATTGATACTCATAATGTCCCTGTACCACTTCGGACTGTTCGCCCTGCGAACTACTGAAAAATCATATTTATACTTCGCCATTTTTTCGTTTTTACTTGTTTTCAGAAACTTGACTACCGACGAAATTCCGCTTTTACATTGGTTTAGCGGAGGATTTGAAATTCAACGCAAAATCGAATATTTCACAGGCTACGCGAATACAGTTTTCCTGATTTTATTGTTCAACAGTCTATTTAAGGGCGAAATTCCAAAATTTCTTTTCAAAGCATTAGTCAGTTTAGGAATTTTCATAGGTTTGATAATCATTATTTTTCCACTCGGAACATACAGTCATTTTAAATTATTTTTCAATGCTTATGTTTTTCTTGGAGGACTATACATTGTTTTTGGTGTCTTACTCAAAGCATGGATAAAAAAACGAGAAGGAGCCGGATTGGCATTTATCGGCATGTTTATTTTGTACGCAACCGCAATTTACGATGTTTTGCGCGGAGCCGGTATCATACAATCCATTTATCTTGCCGACTTTGGATTGGCAGTCTATATTTTTGCTCAATCTTATGTTTTATCGAAACTCTTTTCAAAAGCTTTCAACGAAAACATCGAAATCACCGAAAAACTTGATTTTCAAAATAAAAATTTAGAGAAAATTGTCCAAACCCGAACTTCCGAAATCAATCAGCAAAAGGAAGAACTTAAATCGCAAGCCGAAAATTTAAAAGAGACCAATATTTTGGTGTCCGAGAAAAATGAAGAGCTCAATCAACAAAATGAAGAAATAAACGCCCAAAAAGAAGTGCTCGAGAAACAAAAGGATATACTGAGCCAACAACACGAACGCATTCAATCGAGCATAAAATATGCCGGAACCATTCAAAATGCAATTCTACCCTCAAAAGCAGCTATCGACCAATATTTCGACAGTTTTATCATTTTCAAACCCAAAGATTTTGTTTCCGGTGATTTTTATTGGTTTGCTCATCTGCCGCAAAAAGGCGAACTCGGCGAAAAATATTTCTTTGCCACGGTCGATTGCACCGGGCACGGCGTTCCGGGAGCTTTTATGTCGATGATTGGCAGCCGTTTGCTCAACGAAATTGTGAACGAAAAAAAAATAACCAATCCCGCCGAAATACTCACAGCCTTAGATGCCGGCGTTATAAAATCGCTCAAACAGGATAAATCCGATAATAACGACGGCATGGACGTTTGCCTGTGTCGAATCGAAAAAGATGAAGAAAAAAAAGAAGCAAAAATTACTTTTTCGGGTGCCCGAAGACCTTTATATTTTTACAATCCATTTGATAAATCGGTTTCAAAACTCGTGGGCGACAGAAAATCTATCGGAGGAATTTCATCACGCAACACCGAACAATTCACAAATACAGAAAAAATACTTCCGAAAGACACGATTCTCTATTTAACAACCGATGGCTATATCGACCAAAACAACGAATTTCGCAAACGATTCGGAAGCCAAAAATTAGAACTCCTCTTTCAGGAAATAGCCGATAAAGACTTTGAAACCCAACACTATTTACTCGAAACCATTATGAGCGAATACATGAAAAATGCCGCTCAACGCGATGATATTACCATTTTGGGTATTCGTATTTGATGAATCAACTCACCTTTTAAACTCTTGTTTTGTATTTTATCGAATTTCTCTGCATATTTGCATTTCGGATATTTATATCTTTAATTATTTCGTGATATTTCAGATATAAATCAATCGAAACAACACATTTTTTTTACCACATTAATTTCAAATACTATGCAATACGATATCATCATCATTGGTGCCGGACCGGCAGGCTATGTTGCCGCCATACGTGCCGGGCAAGTCGGACTGAAAACAGCAATTATCGAAAAAGAAAACATCGGCGGAATGTGCCTCAATTGGGGTTGTATCCCATCGAAAGCAATGATAGAAAGTGCAAAACTCTTCACACGAATCGGCACCGATGCCGCAAAATTCGGAATCGAAGGTATCGACAAAAAAAACATTACTTTTAACTATTCCAAAGCCGTAAAAAGAGCTTCAACCATCGTAACACGACTGACGAAAGGAGTCGAATTTTTGTTGAAAAAAAATGGGGTCGAAATCATCAATGGAAATGCTCAAATCACATCACCCAACACGGTTTCGGTCGAAAACAGAACCTTAGAAACCAAAAATATCATTATTGCAACAGGTTCGCGTTCGCCAAAAATTGCGGAAAATATAGAGAACATTGTTGCAGATGCCAAACAACTGTTTATAGACAGAGAAATTCCCGAAAACATAGTCGTTGTTGGCAACGATTCGGTTGCCGTGGAGTTGGCTCAAATGTTTGCCATGGTAGGCAAAAAAGTTACGGTTGCCGTAACAGGCGACAAACTGATGCCCTTGGCTGACGATTATTTATCCGCTTATCTTCTCAAATTATTCCAAAAAGAAAAAATCAAAGTCATTCATCAAGTCGATATTTCGAGTATCGGGGAAAATTATACCAATGGGATATTAAAATTGAATGATACCGACATTGCCTGCGATTTAATCGTCAATGCCACAAGCAGAGAGGGCATTATTCCGCATTTTAGAATCGAAATTGAGATTGAAAACGGATTTATTAAAACCGACAAAAACTGCCAAAGCTCAATACCCGGAATTTTCGCAGTGGGCGATGTGAACGGGAAAAGTCATTTTGCACATGCAGGCTCGGCACAAGGTCTTTTTGTTATCGATTATATCAAAGGAATTAAACGTGAAATGGATTTGAAAAAATATCCGCTCAACATGTATTCCTATCCCGAAATGGCTCAAATAGGAAGTACCGAAAGCGAGTTAAAAGAAAAAGGGACTGATTACAAAATCAGCGAATTTCCGCTGTCCGCCAACGGCAAAGCCATGACTGAAGGCATGACCGAAGGTTTTGTACGTATTTTATCCGAAAACAAATACGGCGAAGTTCTTGGTGTTCAAATTGTGGCTCCAAACGCTACCGATATGATAGCCGAAGCCGCTGCATACATGCAATTAGAATCGACAGTTTACGACATTGCACAAACCGTTCACGCCCACCCTACCGTTTCCGAAGTTTTTATGGAAGCCGGTTTCGACGGTATTGGGGCGGCAATTCATAAGTAATGGATAATTAATCATTATCAATTGTTAAACTTCAAATATTTCAGCTAAATCTATCATAAAATCACCGTTGAAAATATTTACGGGTACTTTTGAATCTTCGGCAAACATGCCTTTGAAGTCGTATTTTCCCGAAGTTTCATTCAATAAAAAGACATTAACCGTTTTTTCGTAAGGAAACACGACCCAATATTCTCGAACGCCGTGATTTTGATAGAGTTCAAATTTTTCTTCGACATCTCGTTTTGAATTTGACGGCGATGATATTTCTATAATCATATCCGGTGCACCAATGCAGCCCTTATCATCAAGTTTTGTCAAATCACAAATGATACAAATATCCGGCTGAACAACGGTATATATCCGGTTATCAGCAATTTCATTTGCGTTTTTTGGTAATCGCACATCAAAAGGTGCATAAAATATTTTACACTTTTTTTTTCGTAAATATGTTTGTAATAAAAAACCTACTTCACCTAAAATTCTCTGATGTTCGGTATTTGGTGCCGGGGTCATCAATTTTATGAATCCTCCTACCAATTCTCTTCGTATTTCGTCTGCCCAAGTAAGGTAGTCGGCAAATGTATATTGTTTGGTTAAATCTAATTCTAATTGCATATCAATTGTTTTAGCACCGATTTAATTATATTTGAAAATAATGAATGTAATGAAATGTTTGTCTTGAAAATTATGTCTTTCATTGTCATTTCAAAGTTAAGAAGAAATCGGTTATTATACAAATGAGAACATAAGTAATGGTTAATAGTTAATGAAGTAATAATTTGATTTTTTATAAGAATACCGACTTTATAATCAATGTCGTTTATTTAAGGATTTTCTTTTGTTAAACCACCGACAGGGTTTTTAACCGCTGTCGGGGTAGAGAATGCCCCATTGGCGGTTGAAAACCCCAACGGAGGCTTAACTAAACGACATTGACTTGATAATATACAAATATATACGTCCGATTAGTTAAAAAACACAACGATTTTGTAGTTTGCCCGACATAAAAAAAGGAGCTCATCGCTCCTTTTCTTTTTTATGGTATTGTGAAATTATTTAACAATAACTCTTTGAACGAAACTGTTGTTTGCGTTCGAGAATTTCAAGAAATAAACACCTGCGTTGTTGATAGAAACGCTGCCGTTTCCGTTCAATACTTGTGTGCTGATAACTTTTCCTGTTAAATCTAAAACTTGTAAATTATAAACTTCAGTTGTATTTACTGTAAACACGCCGTTAGACGGATTCGGGTAAATGCTGATGCCTGAATTCAAATTGTTAACACCGCTTGCCCAAACCCATTCGGCATCAATTGTAGCATCACCAACGACGGTTAAAGGTAAATTTCCGGTATAGCTATTATCCCAAGAAGGTGTGCCTGTATTGATATAGAATGTTTTATATTCATAATCACCTGCATCTAAGGTCAATGTTATGGTATAAATACCATCGGCATCAACATCTGTCATTTGAGCAGCGGGAAGTTCACCCGGTTTTGGCCAAACCGGATTGAAAACACTACCCGAAAGATATACTTCTTGTGTTGCAGCATTGAATGTAGAATTTGTTCCTAACATATTTATGTTGAAAGTAATATCGTAAGAGGTAGAAGGTACATGACCATAGATAGCAAAATTAGTGGAAGCAGCACCTGTAACACCTATAGCGGACAAAGCATTCCAATCTGTACCAACTCCAAAAACGGCGGGTTGATCTCGCAAATTAGCTTCGTAACCGGTCAAATTATCCCATGTAAACCAATTCCAACGACCTTGACTAACGGCTGTTGCTGTTGGATAAACGCCTGCAATCATAAGCCAATATTTAGTTTCACCCGGAAGTACTAAAGGATTGGTAAAAGTTAAAATTTGCTCATCGGCATTAGTTTCAGCTACAACTTCTTCAAATACAACATCACCGGGTGTGCCGGCGTTATCTGCATATATTATTACTCTGAAACCGGTTAATGTTCCTGCACTTTGAAAACCAGTTGAGGTAATTTGATCAATAAACCAAGTACCTGCGGGAAGTTCAAAATCATCAGCAGTTTCAATCAAACCGGGTGTTATTCCTCCCAAGTCTGTCGAAATAATCCCGTTTTCGCTTCCTGTATTATCTATATTTGCACCCCATAACAAGCCATCAACAACTTCTCCTGTCGAAGCGAGAATATCATTTGTGTTATTTCCGTCACCGGCTAAAGTTACGGTTGCAGTTAATGTATAAACACCAACAGCAGGAATCCATTCAGGGAATAATATTTCAAGTGAAGCACCTGCTGCTAACGTAGCACCTGAGTTAAATGTTTCCGAATAACCGGCACCGTCTTCTAATAAGACGGAATATGTACTTTGGTCTGTGCCACCGTTATTTAAAACAGTAACTTTAGGTGTTACACCAAAATGTCCTATTAATCCCGAAGGAGCAACAGCAGTAACTGCTAAATCGTTTGCTTCGGGTTCAAAAACAGAAACATCGTCTATTGCCCAATACCAAGACCAATCTCCGGTCCAATTCCATTTTATTAAAACAGAAGTAGAGCCTGCGGCAACTGCTGAAATATCATATTCGGCAACAGCTGCATTTGCTGTTGAAGCAGCACCAAACGATTCGAGGTCTGTCCAATTTGAGCCGTTATTTCCGGAAACAGAAACAACACCTGCTCCGCCATAACCTGCATAAAAATAATGTTCGAAACGTAATTTAACAACTGTCAAAGCAGAACAATCGATGGTTGGAGTAATTAAATCGCAATCTTCCCCGCCAACATCGCCTAAATTATCACTGTCGGCAATTGCAAAGCCGGTGGCTCCGGTTGTTGTGTTAATTGTTCGTGCACCCGGATTAGTGAAAACCCATACAAAACCGTTTGTTGAATTATCAATATTCTGCCAATCTGCGGGTAATGCTCCACCGCTAAAATCTTCCGAGAATATAGCAGCTTTGCTGTTCAAATGATTGTTTTGTTTAACAATTTTACCTTCTCTGAATTGTTTTTTTGCAAGCCCTGTTTCAGCTGTCAAACTTTTTTGTGCACTTGCCATTCCTCCGAGAAGAAATGTGAAGGCAATTAATAATGTAAAATTTTTTTTGTTCATAACATTTTTTTTTAAGTGAGTAATGAATTATTTTAATAAACCGAAAGTAAAAATAAAAGAAATAATCGAAAAAAAAAATTAATTTGTTCACTAAATTCACGTAGTATTTATTAAGCATTGAAAATGAGAAGTATAAATTATTTAATAAAAGAGTAGTCAAAAAAATCATTATAAGAAACTGTTTAAAAATTTTGAATTTGTTTTATTATGACTATCTCCGGCATTTATGCCGGAGAATATAAAGAAACGAAATCGGGCTTTAGCCCTCCAAAAAAGCAACTAAATTTTTGGCTAAAGCCTTTGTTCGGGTTTTTAGAACACGGCATAAATGCCGGAGATAGTCAATAAGTAAATTATCTCTATTTTTAAACAGTTTCTAATAATCGGATTCTAATTTAATTATACCCGGATAAATCAGATTAATCGCTCGGTATTTTTTATCTCGCAAAGTCGCAAAGAACGCAAAAGCATTGATATTGAATAATTTGCATTTTAGCGTTTATGCAAGACATAATATCTGTAATTTACTAATGAGTCCGGTATAATAAGCCGCATGGCGATTATATTTGTAAAATTATCAAATCACAAAAAACTGTTTTACAGTTAATTAGAAAATCGCCTTGCGGCTTTGATTTCACAAATTCAGTTTTTTATACCGAACTCAATTATTTTTTTTACTTTTATTTACCGATAATTTTAAATTTACAAATTCTCAAAACTATAGGTTGCGAAGGAAAATCAAACAAAAAACACAATGCCCGACAAAATGCATCCAAAATCTAATAATTTGAATATAGGCGATTTACTCCTAAGAAACACACTCAGCCGGGAAGAAATCTTTGAGTTGTTAAATGCTTGCCGAGAACCCCAATTTCTTAAAGGTTTCCTGTCCAAAACGACAACTGAACAACTGTCGGATAGTGTTTTTCGATTAATTCGTGAATCAAACTATCATTTTCGCGATTTATTTGAGCACATTGTAACGCAGCACCCCGACAAAGCATTTTTTACCGACATGTCGGTTCCCGACCGTCCAAGAATGCATTCCTATCTGCAAATTCAGGCACATCTGAAAGAAATTGCCGCCTTTCTGCACAAACAAAAAAACAGTCCGCGTGCTGCATTGTTTCTCGAAAACAGTGTCGAAGGAGCTTCGGTGGATTTAGCCTGTCTGTTTTACGACATTTTCGTAACGCCGCTGAATATTCACTTCAATAAGGAAAATTTACTCTATATTTTTAAGCAAACCGAAGTCAATCTGGTAGTTACCGACACCAAAGAACGCTTCGAGATGCTTAAATCGGTGATTAAAGAAAATCGATTGAAAATAAAGATTATCGTTACCGAAAAAGAGCTTTTTCGCGAAGTGAAAGCCGATTTTTTCCTTGCCGAAGAATGTAAAAAACTGTCTCGCAACGAAATAGAACCTATCCTTTCAAATCGAAAGCGATTTACATTGTCTCAAACGGCAAGCGTAATGTACACTTCGGGCAGTACCGGAATGCCGAAAGGTGTTGCCTTTTCAATCTACAACATGCTGAGCAAACGATTTGCACGCGGAATCGCTCTCCCCGAAATCGGCGAAAATGAAGTGATGCTGTCCTATTTACCATTATTTCACACTTTCGGTCGTTTTTTAGAACTTACCGGAACAATTTATTGGGGAGGAACTTATGTTTTCACAGGAAATCAATCAACTTCTACACTTTTATCCTTATTTACAAAAATCAATCCTTCAATTTTTATCAGCATACCATTGCGTTGGGTTCAGCTCTACGATACCTGTGTTCGGGCATGCGAATCGCACAGCGAGGCGGATAAAGAGAAAATAATCCGACAACATACCGGCACCCGACTGAAATGGGGCATATCCGCCGCAGGATTTTTGGACCCGAAAATATTTCGTTTCTTTCAAAAATACGGCATCGAATTGAGCAGCGGTTTCGGCATGACGGAAGCCACAGGCGGAATCACCATGACACCTCCCGGGCATTATCGGGAAGGAACAACAGGCATTCCGCTCCCGGGAATGCTCACACGACTTGCCGAAACGGGCGAGTTGGAAATAAAAAGTCATTATTTAGGGCGATATTTTGAAAGTGTTTCGCAAACCACAAATATTCCATTTACCGATGAAGACGATTTTTGGTTTCCTACCGGCGATGTTTTCAGAATCGATATCAATGGATTTCACGAAATAATAGACCGTGTTAAGGATATCTACAAAAATAATAAAGGACAGACAGTTGCTCCCGGAATGATAGAAAACAAATTTTCGGAAGTTCCGGGAATCAAACGCTGTTTTCTGGCAGGCGACGGACGAGCTTATAATGTTCTGCTGATTGTTCCTAACGAAGAAGATTCGGTTCTTTCATCAATAAAATCGGAAATCGACCGAGATGAATATTTCTGCCAAATAATCACAGCGGCAAACAAAGATTTAGCTCCGTATGAGCGTATTGTAAGCTATACCGAAATCAAAACAGATTTTTCCGAAACTCGCGACGAACTCACGCCGAAAGGTTCTTTTAAACGAAAAAATATCGAAAAAAATCATATCGAAATTATCGAAAAACTGTATCAAAATCCGCAGGTAATTTTAAATTTCAATGAGTACGAAATCATCGTTCCCCGTCGTATTTTTATCGACCTTGGAATTATAGAAACAGATTTAATTCTTTATGAAGACGGTATTTTGAACCGCAGAAACGGTAAAAAATTATCGCTAAAATACAATGCCGAAAATGATACACTTCAAATCGGTGATATCGAATATTCGGTTTCGGACCGAAAGGTTGATTTGGGTATTTTATTCAATCAACCGCGTTTGTGGGCGGGTAATCCTTCGCTGCCCGATTTCACAATCTGCCGCCTGAACTACGACATGCCACTGAAAAGTTTTTCGAGCGAAATACGCCTACCCGCTCAAAGTATTGAACGTGATGAAACATATTTTGATTCTGTCAGATTGACAAAGGATAAAAATTTTAATCATATCAACCATTTATTATATTGCATTTTGCACGGAAATTCGGAATTAATTTTCAGTGCCTTGCAGAGTATCGAAAATCTGCTGTCGGAAAGCGAGATAAATGTAATCGAAATCATACGTCGTCGCTTGGAAGCCTTATCGGAACATAAAAACGAAGAAATTCGAGTCTATGCGTATCGAATTTTGCTGATGAAAGATACCGACAGAACCCACAATTCGGCATTTCCGGCATTTCTACGCTCCGGAAAAACTTTTCTTACCCCGGAATCCATTGCAATTATCGCCCGTTCCGACATGGGCAAACGCCATTTGGAATCGCTGCGACTGCGGCTTTTGGCATACCGTCGCAATCTTTCGTGGCCCGTTTCGGAAACTAACCGAAAGCAATTTCTTACAATTTTTAACCTCTTACTGAATTTTGGTATCAGCCATCCCGAAAATTATGCTTCGGTACGTTCCGAATTTGCTTCGTGGGCACAATTTCATGGCGACCCGATATTATCACAACAAGCCGAAATATTATTTTACAAACTTTACGACCGGCTCGAAGAAAAATTTAATAACATTTACAAACCTTTAAACCTTGAAAAATTAAATAAAATCTTTGTTTTTGATGAAACGGTTTTTGAAAACGAAAAAAAACAGCTCATCGAACGCATTGCAGGGACTAATTTTCTGTCGTTCTCAGTGATGTTGATATTCGGCGAAACGGATTTTGACATCGATACAGTGCCACCGCAAGGAATCTGGGTATCAACGATAAAGAGTTTTCACTCTGCACCACATTTTCGTATCAGTATCAATACGTTAAGCGAAAAACATTTCGATTTGCACGTTGTTATCGACCCCAATATTCCAAGCACAGCCGGGCAACAAACCATACTTCGATACATCGCCTTATCCGGCTATCCCAAAGGGACTTCGCCCCTGCCCCGATTCGGAAGTTGCACGCCACAATTGGAAATTGTTTCATATCGCTACATCAATCGAATTACGGCTTGGGAAAAAATTCGTATTTCTGCCGAAACACAAAATAGTTTCAAACCACTTACCAAAACAAACGAACTTCGTAAATTGTATATTCGTTCGTTGTCAGTATTTTTTAAAGCATGGCTTCTCGCCGGGCGAAAACTGCTTCCCGGCTCTGTTTCGCCGCATAATGTTGTAGTTCCCGAAGCCGATTTTTCCGACAACTGCACCATTATTTCTCTCACCGCAAGTCGAAATCAAGAATCGGAAAGTGATTTAATCCGTGCGATGTATCAAAATTTCTATCAAATGCCTAAGGCTCACTATCCGAATTTGAAAAAGTCCTTGAAATTAAATTGGATTTTTCATGCCTGCCTCGAAACAACAGATATAGATGAGGCAAATAAAATCCTTCAAAGTATGAACCGCGATTTACAAACTCTTAAGCAAACACAAAGCGGACTTACCGAATTAGCAGATGCTTTGGATAATTATTTAAAAGCTTTGCCGCAAAAACACTATTTACCCTTAGCACTTTTTAATGCTGCGGAACGATACAAAGACTGGGAAAAACTCAATCCGGCGGCAGATTCTTCGGCAAAACATCAAACAATCACGGAACTCTACGAACTCTACCAATTAAAAAAATATTCTGATTTAATTCGTTATTATTTTTATCGGGAAACATATTTCGGCAACTCTTCGCATGATGTTATAACAGCTTTCGATAAAATGCTGAAAGCTTATAAAAAAACGCCTTCAGCTTCGTTGTCATTTTTAACTGAATTATCTGATTTACAATCTGTTTTACCAAGAAAAAAAGACCGAAACGTTTTGGTAAATATGATATTCCCAAAAGCAAAATCAGAAAAAAGATTAGATTTTGTGAAAACAGAGCATAAAACACGAACCGACCTTATGATTCATTCCACTTTGGTCGATAAAAAAGGGATTGAATACACTATGCGTGAGCCGCTCGAAGCTTGGGAAGTAGGCGAATCGTACAAATTATTCTTTAAAGAAAATTATCCGAAAGAGATTTCTGCTGCCGATCGTCATTTGATTGTTACGGATTCGGACGAAAAAGTGGTTGCAGCATTGTGCTACCGAAAAGTGGAAAACAATATCGTTTTATTGGACGGTACGGTTGTTTCATCGCCATTGCAAGGTCGGGGAATTGGCTCGGCAATGATTGAAGACTTTTTTGTGCGTATGTCGGCACTCAACATAAAAACCGTAAAAGCTCACTTTTTGTTGGGAAATTATTATTTGAAACACAATTTTAAAGTCGATAAAAAATGGGGAGCAATGGTACGGGAATTATAAGTAATGGATAATTATGAATTGTTAATGATGTAATAATTTGATTTTGATAAGAATACGAACATTATGATATACAAATAAATCTGTTCGATTACTTAAATTCGCTTGTTTCGATTTTATCAATTCAAGATTCAATTTCGTTTGGTTAAGCATGTGTTCGGCTGAGGCTCTGTCTCAGTCGGGCATATTTTGCAAGGCTCAGCCTTGCTTTAACAGACAGGCATAGCCTGCCATGATAAGTTCGACTTAGGCAAAGCCTAAGCCGAACAGCAAATACATTTCTTAACTAAACAACCTTGTTTCAAGTTTATCTAAAAAAAAAGAACTCAGTAATATACGAGTTCTTTTATTATTTTTGTTGCGACTTGAAAAGAATTATGCCTCGGGTGTCGGACCGCCAAAATTCATTGGGATACTTGGTGCCGAGATGTCTTTTATTGTGCCGAAAGCAGATTCAAATTTTGCAATATTATCCTTTAATGCGAAAAGAAGGCGTTTTGCATTTTCGGGTGTCATAATAATACGAGATTTCACATGAGCTTTGGGAACACCGGGCATCATTTTAACGAAATCAAAAACAAACTCCGAGGTCGAATGAGTAATAACTGCCAAATTGGTGTATATTCCTTCGGCTATTTGTTCGGAAAGTTCGATATTCAGTTGATTTTTATTTTCTGCCATAATTTTACTTTTCTAAAATTGAAATATTTTTAAATAAAACAGGCAATTGAAGAATATACAACTGCCTGCTATTTTATTAATCAATAGGCTCATGTTTATGAACCTTTTCCATTTCATCTTTTGACGCTACAATAATATCTTTGTAAGCTCTCAAACCGGTTCCTGCCGGAATAAGATGCCCAACAATGACATTTTCTTTCAATCCGAGCAACTTATCAATTTTTCCGCTGATTGCAGCTTCGTTCAGAACCTTTGTTGTTTCTTGGAAAGAGGCTGCCGACATGAAACTGTAAGTCTGTAAAGCAGCTCGTGTTATTCCTTGCAAAACTTGGCTCGAAGTTGCCGGAACGGCATCACGAACAGTAACTTGTCGTAAATCTTTTCGTTTGAGCAACGAATTTTCGTCTCGTAATTTTCGAGCAGGAACGATTTCGCCCGCTTGTAATGAAGTTGAATCTCCGTTATCTTCTACTACTTTCAATCCATACATGCTGTCGTTTTCTATCATAAAATCCCATTTATCAACGATTTGTTTTTCGAGGAATTTTGTATCACCCGGGTCTTCAATAAATACTTTTCGCATCATTTGTCGAACAATGACTTCAAAGTGCTTGTCGTTAATTTTTACGCCCTGCATTCGATAAACTTCCTGAACTTCATTGACAATATATTCCTGAACTTTTGTCGGTCCTTTAATCGATAAAATATCCGAAGGCGTAATGGCACCGTCTGAAAGAGGGCTTCCTGCTTTGATGTAGTCGTTTTGTTGAACTAAAATTTGTTTCGACAAAGGGACAAGATATTTCTTTTCTTCACCGGTTTTTGATGTTACGGAAATTTCGCGATTTCCGCGTTTTATTTTTCCAAAAGCAACAATACCGTCTATTTCCGAAACAACAGCAGGATTCGATGGATTACGAGCTTCAAATAATTCGGTAACACGAGGCAATCCTCCTGTGATATCGCCTGCTTTTCCTAAACTTCTTGGAATTTTAACCAAAATATCTCCACTTTCTATCACCTTCCCGTCATCGACCGACAAGTGAGCTCCTGCCGGTAAATTGTAGCTGTTCAACACGTTTCCGTCCACATCTAATACAGATATTTCCGGATTTTTAGTTTTATCTTTTGTTTCGATGATAACTTTTTCAACATAATTTGTCTGTTCGTCTTTTTCAACTTTATACGTAATGCCTTCCAACAAGTGATTGAAAACGACAGTCCCTTTAAATTCCGAAATAATTACGGCATTCCACGGATCCCATTCGCAAATCAAATCACCTTTTTTAACCGAATCGCCGTTTTTAATAAACAATTTAGCACCATAAGGCACTGATAATGTTGTTAATGTTATATTTGTATTGGCATCGAAAATTTTCAATTCCGTCATTCGCGACACAATGATGTCCACATCAAGATCTTCACGTTTTCCGTTTACCACACGGAGTTCATCGAAACGGACTACCCCATCGTATTTTGAAACGATGTTCGATTCGCTTGCAGAGCCTCCGGCAACCCCCCCAACGTGAAAGGTTCTCAAAGTAAGCTGAGTACCCGGCTCTCCGATTGATTGTGCGGCAATAACCCCGACAGCTTCGCCCATTTGCACCATACGTGCCGAGGCAAGATTTCGTCCATAACATTTGGCACACACACCTTTTTTCGTTTCGCATGTGAGTACCGAACGAATTTCGACTTCTTCTATCGGCGAATTTTCGATTTCCTGTGCAATGAGTTCTGTAATTTCTTCTCCGGCAGCCACAATTACATGTCCTTTATTTGGGTGATATACATCGTGAACAGTTGTTCGACCTAATATTCGCTCATAGAGTGTTTCCACAACATCATCTTCTTTCTTTATCGCTGTGGCTACAAGCCCTCTAAGGGTTCCGCAGTCGTTTTCGGTGATGACAACATCTTGTGATACATCCACCAAGCGACGCGTTAAATATCCAGCATCGGCAGTTTTCAAAGCAGTATCTGCAAGCCCTTTACGTGCACCGTGAGTAGAAATAAAATATTCCAAAACAGAGAGACCTTCTTTGAAATTGGACAAAATCGGGTTTTCGATAATTTGTCCGCCGGTTGCTCCTGATTTTTGTGGTTTTGCCATCAAACCCCTCATTCCGGAGAGCTGACGAATCTGCTCACGAGAACCACGGGCTCCGGAATCCAACATCATATAAACTGAGTTAAATCCTTGATTATCCGAACTTAAACGCGTCATAACTGTATGTGTCAAACGAGCATTGGTATGTGTCCAAATATCAATAATTTGATTGTATCGTTCATTGTTGGTGATAACCCCCATATTGAAATTCGCTAAAACTTCTTCAACTTGGTCATAACCTTCCTGAATCATTGAATTTTTTTCGGCAGGAACGATAACATCGTCCAAATTGAAGGATAATCCGCCTTCAAAAGCCATTCTGTATCCCAAAGCTTTAATATTATCCAAGAAATCGGCGGCAACTGCTGTACCGCATGTTTTCAGAACATAACCGATAATATCGCGTAAAGCTTTTTTTGTTAATAATTCATTGATATATCCAACTTCTTTTGGAACAATTTCGTTGAACAAAACACGTCCTACCGAGGTTGAAATCAATTGATCTTCACCCAAATTATTAATCATTACTTTAATATTTGCATGAAGGTCGATAACTTTTTCGTTGTATGCAATGATAACTTCTTCGGGTGAATAGAAAGTCATACCTTCGCCTTTGACATTTTTTTCGGGAGTCGATTTACGCGATTTTGTAATGTAATATAATCCTAAAACCATGTCCTGTGAAGGCACTGTAACGGGAGCTCCGTTTGCCGGATTCAAAATATTATGCGAAGCTAACATCAACATTTGAGCTTCCAAAATAGCAGCATTTCCTAAAGGTAAATGAACAGCCATTTGGTCGCCGTCGAAGTCGGCATTGAAAGCGGTACAAACCAAGGGATGTAATTGAATTGCTTTGCCTTCTATTAATTTTGGTTGAAATGCCTGAATTCCTAATCGGTGCAAGGTTGGTGCCCGATTGAGCAGAACAGGGTGTCCTTTAAGTGTATTTTCCAAAATATCCCAAACCACGGGGTCTCTGCGATCGACAATTTTCTTAGCCGATTTAACGGTTTTAACGATTCCGCGTTCTATGAGTTTTCGGATAATAAATGGTTTATAGAGCTCGGCTGCCATATCTTTGGGCAGTCCGCATTCGTGTAATTTGAGTTCCGGACCAACAACGATGACCGAACGAGCTGAATAATCGACACGTTTTCCTAATAAATTTTGACGGAATCGTCCTTGTTTTCCTTTCAAACTGTCGCTGAGAGATTTTAGTGGACGATTTGCATCTGTTTTAACAGCACTCGATTTACGAGAATTGTCAAATAAAGAATCCACAGCTTCCTGCAACATCCGTTTTTCGTTTCTCAGGATAACTTCCGGGGCTTTTATTTCGATGAGCCTTTTTAATCGGTTGTTTCGGATAATGACACGGCGATACAAATCGTTTAAATCGGAAGTTGCGAATCGACCGCCGTCCAAAGGCACAAGGGGGCGTAATTCGGGCGGAATCACCGGAACCACTTTCACAATCATCCATTCGGGTTTGTTGATACCTTTTGAGGCACGGAATGAACTGACAACTTGAAGGCGTTTTAACGCTTCACTCTTTCGTTGTTGCGATGTTTCGTTACCTGCTTTGTGTCGTAATTGATGAGCCATCGAATCCAAGTCTAAGCCGGCTAAAAGGTCGAATAAAGCCTCAGCCCCCATCTTTGCAATAAATTTATTGGGGTCCGAATCATCGAGTAATTGATTTTCGCGGGGTAGAGTTTCGAGAATGTCAAGATATTCTTCTTCGGTAAGGAAATCGAGGGAATTGATTCCGTCAACCTGTTTCACACCCGCCTGTATTACGATGTATCGTTCGTAATAGATGATTGAATCTAATTTTTTTGTTGGTAAACCAAGCAAATAACCAATTTTATTGGGCAGTGATTTGAAATACCAAATATGTGCAACGGGAACAACCAAGGAAATATGCCCTGTTCGTTCGCGTCGAACTTTCTTTTCAGTAACTTCAACACCGCATCGGTCGCAAACAATCCCTTTGTATCGGATTCTTTTGTATTTGCCGCAATGGCATTCGTAATCTTTGACCGGACCAAAAATCCTTTCGCAGAACAATCCATCGCGTTCGGGTTTGTAAGTTCGATAATTGATTGTTTCGGGTTTTAAAACTTCACCGTTCGAATGTTCTAAAATTTCTTCCGGCGAAGCCAGACTAATCGAAATTTGTGTATAATCACTTTGTACTTTGTTTCCTTTTCTGAATGCCATAAGTCGCCGTAATTTGATTTTGAGATAAGATTTCCTAAGATAATCTTATGAAAAATAGTAATATTCAATAAACAGAAAAATCTTCCCTCCAAATGAAGGGAAGTAAAATATTAGTCGAGATTGATACTTAATCCAAGTCCTCGAAGTTCGTGTAATAAAACGTTAAACGACTCCGGAACACCGGGAGTAGGCATCGGATCACCTTTCACAATAGCTTCATACGCTTTAGCACGCCCGATAACATCATCGGATTTTATTGTCAATATTTCTTGCAGGATATTCGATGCACCAAAAGCTTCGAGTGCCCATACTTCCATTTCTCCAAAACGTTGTCCTCCAAATTGAGCTTTACCGCCCAAAGGTTGCTGTGTAATTAAGGAATAAGGACCGATAGAACGTGCGTGCATTTTATCATCAACCATGTGCCCAAGTTTGAGCATGTAGATAACTCCTACTGTTGCAGGCTGGTCGAAGCGTTCGCCGGTACCGCCGTCGTATAAATAGGATTTCCCGTAACGCGGAACGCCTGCTTTGTCGGTGTATTCGGAAATTTGGTCTAATGTTGCTCCGTCAAAAATCGGAGTTGCAAAATTGAGTCCCAATTCTTTGGCTGCCCAGCCGAGTACGGATTCATAGATTTGTCCTAAATTCATACGCGAAGGTACACCAAGCGGATTTAAGACAATATCAACAGGAGTTCCGTTTTCTAAGAAAGGCATGTCTTCGTCTCTTACAATTCGGGCAACAATCCCTTTATTTCCGTGGCGACCTGCCATTTTATCGCCTACTTTTATTTTACGCTTTTTGGCAATATATACCTTTGCAAGTTGAATGATTCCGATTGGAAGTTCATCGCCTACCGAGATATTGTATTTTTTGCGTCGAATAACACTGTCAATTTCTTTATACTTGATGATATAATTATGAATCAATGCTTTAATGGTATCATTTTTTGCTTTGTCGGTTGTCCATTTACTCGGATTGATATTCAGAAAATCGATTTCCTGAAGTTTTTTCAGAGTAAATTTATCGCCTTTTGCAATGATATCCGCACTATAGTAATCTTTAACGCCTTGCGATGTTTTTCCGTTTACTACGATAAAAATTTTATCGACCAAACGGGCATTCAAATCCATAACTTTTCGGGTAAATTCTTCATCTAACTTAGAAATCATGGGTTTTTCCGAGTTTTTTGCCCTACGGTCTTTCATCGAACGCGAAAACAATTTTTTGTCGATAACGATGCCTTCCAATGATGGCGAGGCTTTTAAAGAAGCGTCTTTTACATCACCGGCTTTATCCCCGAATATTGCCCGAAGTAATTTTTCTTCGGGAGATGGGTCTGTTTCGCCTTTTGGAGTAATTTTTCCGATAAGAATGTCTCCGGGTTTTACTTGGGAGCCGATACGAATAATTCCGTTTTCATCGAGATTTCGTGTGGCCTCTTCGCTCACATTGGGGATATCGGAAGTCAATTCTTCGACACCTCGTTTGGTGTCGCGAACTTCGAGCAGGTATTCATCAATGTGAAGAGAAGTGAAAATATCTTCGCGAACAACGCGTTCCGAAATTACGATGGCATCTTCAAAATTATATCCCTTCCAAGGCATGAAGGCAACTTTGAGATTTCTTCCCAAAGCAAGCTCGCCTCCTTGTGTTCCGTAACCTTCGGTTAGTATTTGACCTTTAACAACTTTTTCACCGCCTGTTACGAGCGGGGTTAAATTCAAACATGTATTTTGATTTGTTTTTTTAAATTTTGGAAGTCGATATCTCACGGTGTCATCTTCAAAACTTACAAATTTTTCTTCCTCAGGGCGAGAATATCTGATGATGATTTCATTGGCATCAACATATTCAACAATTCCTTCGCCTTCGGCGACAATCATAATGCGTGCATCTCTGACAACATCGGCTTCAATTCCTGTTCCTACTACCGGAGCTTCGGGCGTTACCAGGGGAACTGCTTGCCGCATCATGTTAGACCCCATCAAGGCACGGTTGGCATCATCGTGTTCCAAAAATGGAATGAGCGAAGCAGCAATTGATGCGATTTGATTTGGTGCAACGTCCATTAAATCGACAGTTTCTTTTTCAATATATGGAAAATCGCCATCGGAACGTGCTTTAACACGTTCGTTGATAAAATTACCTTCTTTATCGATTTCTGCATTTGCTTGTGCGATAACTTTTCCGTCTTCTTCTTCGGCACTCAAATACATGACGCCTTCATCGGTAATATCCACTTTACCTTTTGTAACCTTTCGATAAGGTGTTTCGATGAAGCCAAGATTATTGATTTTTGAAAAAACAGTTAACGAGGAAATTAATCCGATATTAGGTCCTTCCGGGGTTTCAATTGGACAAAGTCTTCCGTAGTGAGTATAGTGAACGTCGCGTACTTCAAATCCTGCACGTTCTCGTGATAAACCGCCGGGACCTAATGCCGAGAGTCTGCGTTTATGAGTCATTTCGCCCAAAGGGTTGGTTTGATCCATAAACTGAGAAAGTTGATTTGTTCCGAAAAATGAATTTATGACAGATGATAATGTTTTTGCGTTTATTAAATCAACCGGAGTGAAAACTTCATTATCGCGAACATTCATACGTTCTCGAATTGTTCGTGCCATACGTGCCAAACCAACGCTGAATTGATTTGCCAATTGTTCACCTACTGTTCGAACACGTCGATTGCTTAAATGATCAATATCATCAACATCGATTCGCGAATTAATAAGTTTGATAAGATATTTGATGATTTCTATAATATCTTCTTTTGTGAGGACACGGATTTCGGGTGATGTTTCGAGCTTGAGTTTTTTATTAATTCGATACCGACCGACTTCTCCCAAATCATATCTTTTGTCGGAGAAAAACAATTTATCGATAACGTCTCGTGCTGTCGATTCGTCCGGTGGTTCGGAATTTCGAAGCTGTCTGTAAATATGGAGAACTGCTTCTTTTTCGGAATTACAGGGATCTTTTTGAAGGGTACTGTATATGATGGCGTAATCGACAATATTCTGTCCTTCTTTATGTAAGAGAATTGATTTTGAGCCGGAATCGACAATTTCATCGATATGGTCATTATCCAAAACAACCTCTCGGTCGATAATAATTTCGTTTCGTTCGATAGAAACAACTTCGCCTGTATCTTCATCGACAAAGTCTTCAATCCAAGTTTTTAAGACACGTGCAGCCAATTTTCGACCTACGACTTTTTTTAAGCCGGCTTTTGAAACCTTAATTTCATCGGCTAAATCGAAAATTTCGAGTATATTTTTATCACTTTCGTAACCTATTGCACGAAGAAGGGTTGTTACGGGTAATTTTTTCTTGCGGTCGATGTATGCGTACATGACATTATTGATGTCTGTGGCAAATTCAATCCATGAACCTTTAAATGGTATGATTCTTGCTGAATATAATTTTGAACCGTTAGCGTGTATGCTTTGTCCAAAGAAGACTCCGGGAGAACGGTGCAGTTGAGAAACAACAACACGCTCAGCTCCGTTAATGACAAAAGTTCCTCTGGGAGTCATGTAAGGAACTGTTCCCAGATAGACGTCCTGAATGACTGTATCAAAATCCTCGTGTTCGGGGTCTGTACAGTAGAGTTTCAGTTTCGCTTTAAAAGGAACGTTATATGTTAAGCCTCGTTCAAGACATTCCTCGATTGTGTAACGTGGTGGGTCGATAGAATAGTCGATAAATTCGAGGACAAAATTATTTCGTGTATCGGTGATTGGAAAATTTTCGTTGAATACTTGAAATAAACCTTCACTTTTTCGGAGTTCGGGAGTTGTATCCAATTGGAAAAAATCTTGGAAAGATTGAAGTTGGACTTCCAAAAAATCCGGATAATCCATTTTAATTTTAGCAGATGCAAAGCTGATTCTTTGATTTAAAGATGACATTTTTTGTCCGAATTAGATTGAACTTAAAAAATAACACAAAAAGGTTTAGAGTTATAACAAACTCTAAACCTGTGATACGAGTACAATTGACAGCTTATTTCAGCTCAACTTCAGCTCCTGCTTCAATTAATTGAGCTTTTAAAGATTCTGCTTCTTCTTTTGAAACTTTTTCTTTAAGAGTTTTTGGAGCTGCATCTACGAGTTCTTTAGCTTCTTTTAAACCAATTCCTGTTAATTCTTTTACGAGTTTAACAACTTTTAATTTTTCGCCGCCTGCACTTTTGAGGATAACGTCAAATTCTGTTTTTTCAACAGCAGCTGATTCGGTAGCAACCGGACCTGCAACAGCAACAGCTGCAGCAGCGGGCTCAATACCGTATTCGTTTTTCAGGATATCAGCTAATTCTTTTACTTCTTTTACAGTTAAATTTACCAATTGTTCTGCAAATGCTTTCAAATCTGCCATTTTATTTCTTTTTTAATTTAATTATTAATAACTATTTTTTTGAAAGTGTTTCTAACACGCCGTGTAATGTGTTTTGACCCGATTGGAGTGAGGAAATAACGTTTTTCACCGGAGTTTGTAACATTGCAATCACGTCTGCAATAAGTTCATTTCGAGACTTGATGCTGACTAAATTTTCTAATTGATTATCACCAATATAAAAATCTTCTTCAACAAAAGCTCCTTTAAGAACCGGTTTTTGGTTTTTCTTTCTGAAATCTTTTATCAATTTTGCGGGAACATTGCCAGTTTCCGTAAACATTACGGCTGTTGAGCCTTTAAGCACCGAGTATAGACCTTCTAATTTTTTATCGGATTTATCGAATGCTTTTTGTAATAATTTGTTCTTTGCAACAATTAACGTTACATTTTCGTTAAAACAAGTGCGTCTGAGTTTGCCTGTTTGTTCGGCGTTTAAACCCGAAGTATCTGTCAGGTACAGATGACTTGCTTTATTGACTTGTTCGGTTAAATTGTCAATTATCAGATTTTTTTCTTCTTTTGTCATAATTGCTAATTTTTACGCATCAATAATTATTCATCTGTAGTTTTGACATCTATCTTTATTCCGGGACTCATTGTACTGGAAATATAGACACTTTTCATGTAGGTACCTTTTGCCGAAGACGGTTTTAATTTGTTGACAGTCCGGAGAAATTCTCTGGCATTGTCCACAATTTTTTGTTCATCGAAAGATACTTTGCCTATTGAAGTGTGAACAATACCAAATTTATCGACTTTGAAATCGATTTTTCCTTGTTTTACTTCTTTGACAGCATTACCAACTTCCATCGTTACCGTACCGCTTTTAGGGTTTGGCATCAAACCACGGGGACCGAGAATCCTTCCCAATTGTCCGACTTTTGCCATTACAGGCGGCATTGTTATAACGACATCGAAATCAGTCCACCCTCCTTTGATTTTTTCAACCAAGTCGTCCAATCCTACAAAATCTGCACCGGCATCTTTTGCTTCTTGTTCTTTTTCGGGTGTGCAAAGAGCTAAAACTCGAACGGTTTTACCTGTGCCGTGGGGTAAAGATACTACACCGCGTACCATTTGGTTTGCTTTTCGTGGGTCGATGCCCAAACGAACATCAATGTCCACGGAGGCATCAAATTTTACGGTTGTAATTTTCTTAACCAAAGCAGCAGCTTCGTTCAAATTGTATTGTTTCGCAACTTCAATTTTAGAAACGGCTTCCTTTCTTTTTTTTGCAATTCTTGCCATTTGTGTTAAATTGAAGGGTTTATTTAAAAGGGTTCGTACCAACTACGGTAATTCCCATACTCCTGGCAGTTCCGGCAATCATTTTCATTGCAGAGTCGATAGTAAACGCATTAAGGTCAACCATTTTATCTTGTGCAATGGATTTAATTTGATCCCATGTAACAGAAGCTACTTTTATTCGATTCGATTCTTTTGAACCGGACTTTATTTTCGTAATTTCTAACAATTGAACCGCAGCGGGAGAAGTTTTCGTTACAAATTCAAAGGATTTGTCGACAAATACCGTGATTACGACGGGCACAATTTTCCCTGCACTTGCTTGTGTACGAGCGTTGAACTGTTTACAGAATTCCATAATGTTCACTCCCGCAGCACCTAATGCAGGTCCAACCGGCGGCGAGGGATTTGCTGCTCCTCCGCGAATTTGTAATTTTACAAGTTTTGAAACTTCTTTTGCCATTTTATTTCATTATTTAAAATAAAAATGTGATAATTGGAAGCACCACATCTTTTTCGTAACAGCCTAATTTTTAAATTTTTTCTACGTGCATAAAACTCAATTCCAAAGGTGTTTGCCTTTTTCCGAAAATTTTAACGATAACCTTTAGTTTTTTCTTCTCATTGTTAATTTCTTCGATTGTTCCTGTGAAATTACTAAACACACCACTTATAACTTTCACGTTTTCACCAACAAAGAAAGGTGCAGTATTTACTTCGTCAACTTCCGCTAATTCATCAACAGCACCAAGTATTCGATTTACTTCGGATTGCCTCATGGCTACCGGAGCTCCACCTTTTGTTTCGCCCAAAAATCCGATAACATTCGATATGTTTCTCAAAATATGAGGAATTTCTCCAACTAATGCAGCTTCAATAATCACATATCCCGGAAAAAAATTCCTTTCGGTACTGATTTTTCTGCCGTTACGAATTTGATAAACTTTTTCGGTAGGAATAATAACTTGGGTGATATAGCTTTGGAGTTTTAATCGGGAAACTTCATTTTCGATGTATTCCTTTACTTTTTTTTCTTTCCCTCCTATTGCTCTCAGGACATACCACTTGGTTACGATAGCTTCGTCTTTGTTTGTGAATTCGTTTTTTTCGATTTCACTCATCATAATGTTCTAAGTATTAATATCAGAATGTATAAATCAAATTCATCAAAGAGCTGAACGCCGTATCCATCAAATAGATAACGATTGCAATAATTAGTGAAGCAACCATTACAACAATTGCACTGTTTTGCAAATCAGACCACGACGACCAGGTTACTTTATTCACCAACTCGTTGTATGACTCTTGTATATATAATTTCAGTTTCATACTTTTTAGATAAATTTGCACGGGAGGAGAGGCTCGAACTCCCGACACCCGGTTTTGGAGACCGGTGCTCTACCAACTGAGCTACTCCCGTATATTTTAACACAATTAGATTCGACAAGTGTATACTGTCGAATCTAATGTGTTTTTAGTCTTTATTAGTCTATAATTTCAGTTACCTGACCGGCACCAACTGTTCTTCCGCCTTCGCGAATTGCAAATCGTAAACCTTGTGTCATGGCAACAGGATAAATCAAATGAACTTCTACCGATACATTATCGCCCGGCATAACCATTTCCATTCCTTGCGGTAAGTGAATTTCACCTGTAATATCTAATGTTCTTAGATAGAATTGTGGTCGATAGTTATTATGGAATGGTGTATGTCGTCCACCTTCTTCTTTTTTCAAAATATAAACTTCAGCTTTGAAATTTTTATGAGGTGTAATACTTTCCGGTTTTGCGATAACCATTCCGCGTTTGATTTGTTCTTTGTCGATACCGCGTAATAATAAACCAACGTTATCTCCTGCTTGTCCGTCGTCAAGAATTTTTCTGAACATTTCAACACCGGTAACCACCGATTTCATTTTTTCTTCGCTCAATCCAACAATTTGAACCGGGTCGCCTGTATGAATTTTTCCTGTTTCAATTCTACCGGTTGCAACAGTACCGCGTCCGGTAATGGAGAATACGTCTTCAACCGACATCAAGAAATCTTTATCAACATCGCGAGGAGGCAAAGGAACCCAAGTATCAACAGCATTCATTAATTCCATTACTTTTTCTTCCCACTGAGGTTCACCGTTCAATGCACCAAGTGCCGAACCGTGGATAACAGGAGTATTGTCGCCGTCGAAATTATAGAAAGTAAGAAGTTCTCTCATTTCCATTTCAACGAGTTCGAGCAATTCCGGATCATCGACCATATCAACTTTATTGATAAAAACAACTAATCTGGGAACGTTTACCTGACGTGCTAATAGGATATGTTCACGTGTTTGAGGCATTGGTCCGTCGGTTCCTGCAACAACAATAATAGCTCCGTCCATTTGGGCAGCACCTGTTACCATGTTTTTAACATAGTCAGCATGTCCCGGACAATCTACGTGAGCATAATGTCTTGCTTCGGTTTCATACTCAACGTGTGCTGTATTGATTGTAATCCCTCTTTCTTTTTCTTCGGGAGCATTATCAATAGAATCAAAAGACTTGATTTCGCAGAGTCCTTTTTTGTTTAAAACCATTGTTATTGCTGACGTCAATGTTGTTTTACCGTGGTCAACGTGACCGATTGTACCGATATTAACGTGTGGTTTGGTTCTTTTAAATGTTTCTTTAGCCATGATTGAAAATTATTAGATATGGTTTTGAATTAAAAACGAATTGCATGAAGAGCCTACGCCGGGAATTGAACCCGGGACCTCTTCCTTACCAAGGAAACGCTCTACCCCTGAGCTACGTGGGCTTTAAAAAGAGCGGGAGACGAGGTTCGAACCCGCGACCTGCAGCTTGGAAGGCTGCCGCTCTACCAACTGAGCTACTCCCGCATGCTTTGCGTTTTTGTGGGGAGAGGAGGATTCGAACCTCCGAAGTCGAAGACAACAGATTTACAGTCTGCCCCATTTGGCCGCTCTGGAATCTCCCCAAACTTTAAAACGTACATAAAAAAATTGAGCCGGTGGACGGATTCGAACCGCCGACCAGCTGATTACAAATCAGCTGCTCTGGCCAACTGAGCTACACCGGCAATTTTTTTTCAGAACTTTTACCGGTTTTTGCCTCAAAAATCGGTTTGCAAATGTACGTTTTTTTTTTTCTTTACAAAATTTATTGTAATTTTTTTTCTGTTTTTTTTTATTTCAATTTTTCCTTATGCTTTTGTATTTGTTTTTTTAAGGCTTCAATTGACAGATCCACAGCTTCTTCAAATGTTTTCGCTTGCTTTTCGGCAAACAATTCGCTGCCCGGGATTTCGATTAATATCTTCGCAATTTTATTTTCAGTATGGGGTTTTTCCGACTTATCGAATGTTAGGAAAACTTCCGAACTAATAATTCCATCGAAAAAATTTTCTAATTTGCCAACTTTTAATTTCACAAAGTCTTCTAATTTCGTGTCGGCATCGAAATGAACGCAATTGATTTTCATGTTCATGGTGTTGTCCTCCTTTGTTTTATGCTCTTGGATGAGCTTGTTTGTATATTTGGTTTAATCTCTCGAAACTTGTATGTGTATATATTTGTGTTGCCGATAAATTGGAATGACCCAATAATTCTTTTATGGCATTGATGTCGGCTCCGTTGTTTAATAGATGTGTGGCGAAAGTGTGTCTTAAAACATGCGGACTCTTTTTTTCCGATGTACTAACCATTCCAAGATATTGAGCAACAACACGATGTATCAATTTCGGATACAGCGATGCCCCTTTTTCTGTGATTAAAAACGTGTCGGTTTTAACAGCAATTTGATTTTTGAAACGATGATATTCCTCTATCAGTGGCAAAATAGACTTGGGATATGGAATAATCCGTTCTTTATTTCTTTTGCCCAAAACTTTGATTTGACATTTAACAATATCAACGTTTATATTTTTCAAATTAATGAGCTCGGCACGCCGAATGCCTGTTCCGTATAGAATTTCAACGATTAACATGTTTCGACAGCCTCTGAAATCAAATCCGAATAAATCGTGATTATTGAGCATATCAATACTTTCTTGCTCTATAAAAGCAGGCAATTTTTTAGAAACCTTTGGACCGACAATCTGATTTGTCGGATTTTCACTCAGGATTCCGTTTTTTATCAGATAGTTGAAATATGTTCGTAATGCTGATATTTTTCGATTAATACTGCGTGCGGAAATTTTTTCTTCCGCAAGAAATGCTATCCATTTTCTAATATCAGCATACTGAGCATTATCGGGCTCAACGCCAAAATTCCCGCTAAAAAACAGCTCAAACGAGCTTAAATCATTCTTATAAGCATTTACGGTATGCTCCGAATATTTTCTTTGTATTTGTAAATATTGCAGAAATACTCCGATTTTCATGCTTAACACTGATTCAGGTTTTGTAACGGGAACTTCGAGTTTTGAGTTTTTGTCGGATTCTCACTCCTGATGCAATGCGGCTATGATTGCAACTCTTCTGTAATAAGCCCTTGTTTGTAAACGGCTTTTATTTTTTCTTCGCGTTGTTCAACCGAAGGTTTTTTGAAGGCTTGGCGGCGACGGATTTCTTTTACTACGCCGGTTCTTTCAAATTTTTTTTTGAACTTTTTAAGAGCTTTTTCAATACTTTCGCCTTCTTTAACAGGTACTACTATCATGAAAATGGTATTAATTAATGAAACATTTTAGTTGTGATTTTGAGAATCTCGTGATGATTTGCTTCCCAAAAATTGAGTTGCAAAATTATCAATAAGTATAAAAATAACAAATTTATTTTGAAAAACAAAATTAATTTATTTTCAATTTTACGGTTTTTACCTTACATTTTTTCAATCATCTTATTTTGTGAATTTTAATCGAACATTTATTTTTCGGTAATATACGGATAAATTTGTTGATAGGTGGTTTCTGAAATGATTTTGGCTTGTCTTAGTTTTTTTATTTCAAAAAATGGTCCGTTTAAATCGCGAAAACGAATTATATCTTTTGCATTTTCAAAAGATAAATAGGGGTGCTTTGAAAGTTCTTCTGTATCGGCAAAATTGATTCTGATTTTTTCGATTTTGCTTCTGTCGATATAGACTGAATCGCTTATTTTATCGACATATTCTTTTTTGATACCGTACAATTCGTAGAGTTGTGATTTATTGACAAATCCGCCGAGTGCTGTGCGATATTTCACTATTTTTGCTGCATTATATTTCCAAAATCCGCCATATGTCTTTAATTTTTCAACATCATCATTATTCAAATCGATAATCTTTACAATGGTATTTTGTCCCGATGTATTGGTTGATGAAATTGCGATATAATCTTTAATTTTTTCGTATTGGGTACTTTTTATTCCGTAAATTTTCTTTAAATCATCGGGTGTTTTAAATTTTCCGCCTTTCGAAGTAAAATTTTGTATGGTGGATATCTGTTTTTCGCTAAATCCTAATTGTTTCCATTGCGTTTCTGTTGCGGTATTGGGGTCGAAAGTAAACAATGAATCTTCAGACGGAAAATCTTCCCGGTATTTTTCTTCCGTATATCGTTGAAAGTGTTGAAGAGAAGCGGTTTTGATTTTAATATACGGGCTGAGTATTTCATATTGTTTTTGTCGAATACCGTAGATTTTACGAAAATCATCTTTATCGTAAAAACGATAGCCTTTTTTTATTGCATTGAGGATGGTATTGACTTGTTTTTCGGACAGTCCAAGATTCAAACCGATTTCGGCGGTCATTTGATTGGGGTCGAAATTGAAAAGTTTCAAAGTATCGTAACGTTCGAGAATAGCCTTATTCAAGCGATTTTCGCTTTGTGTTTCGTTTGATGGCTTTCTTTGGGCAAGAAAACTGTCAATTTCTTTTTGAAATTCAGAGTAATCGTATTTTTTTTCGTGATAAAATCGAACGAACAAAAGATTCACCGTGAATACCAGAAAAATTAAACTCAACAGAACAATGACACCGTTACGTTGACTGCGATTGAAGGAAAAGAGTTCTTTTAAATCTTCTTTTATTGACATTCAAGAAAATTGTAAAAATTTGGAAATGTAAAAATGGATTCGAGTGTTATTATATCAAATCCAAAAAGTTTAGAATCAATATATACTCTGATTGGTTGATTATTTAATGCGATGATGTGTTGATTATGCTGAATATTAAACACTTACAAACATCTAAAAGTAAACAAATTAACCGTTTTTAGTATATAAACAAGGGTTACAGAAAGCTGAATTTGTATTTATTTCAGAATTTTCCATTTTATACTAAGCAGGGACTTAAATTGCGATTTACAAATTGTTTAACGTATTGATATTAAAAGCAATCAGTATCTCATCACATCAAAAAATCAACCAATCAAAGTATATCATTCCATAAACATTCTGATTTGTTGTGATATGGTTTCTTTCAAATTTTTTCGTTCGACGATATAATCCAAAAATCCGTGTTCGAGAACAAATTCGGCTGTTTGAAATCCGTCGGGCAAATCTCTGCCGATTGTTTCTCGTACTACACGCGGACCTGCGAATCCAATCAGAGCACCCGGTTCGGAAATATTAACATCTCCCAACATAGCAAACGATGCTGTGGTTCCGCCGGTTGTAGGGTCGAGAAGCAGGGAAATATAGGGTAACTTGGCTTGGGACAATTGCATCAATTTTGCTGATGTTTTTGCCATTTGCATTAGTGAAAATGCGGCTTCCATCATGCGAGCTCCGCCTGATTTTGAAATTATTATTAACGGACATCGTTGTTTAATTGCATAATCAACTGCTCGTGCTATTTTTTCGCCGACAACTGCCCCCATCGACCCGCCGATAAATTCAAAATTCATGGAAGCAACGACAGTTTCGTAGTTTCCGATTTTACCAACTGCTGTTGTTAAGGCATCTTTGAGTTTTGTTTTTTTCATGACGGCTGTCAGACGCTCGGAATATTTTTTTGTATCTTTAAAATTCAGAGGGTCTGCTGATGTCAGGTGGGTGTCGATTTCTTTGTATTGATGGTTATCGAATAATATTTCAAAATATTTGACTGAGGGTATTCTTTCATGATAGCCGCATTGGCAGACATTAAGATTATTTTCGTGGTCGGCTGTGGGAACAATTTTTTTGCATTCGGGGCATTTGTACCACAAGCCTTCTTTTACTTCTTTTTTATCTTTTGTTTCGGTGATGATGCCTTTCTCGCTTCGGTTGAACCAACCGGAATTTTCTTCTGCCATTAAAAGTAGGAATTAGGAATTAGAAATTAGGAATTAGTAGTTAGAATTTAGAATAGACACAAGTTTTTTTCTTGTGTCTTGTGTCTAAAATCTTGTGTCTGTTTTACAAATTTTCGTTTCGGTTTATGCAGTTCAAATCTTGGAAAGCAATTTTTAAACGTTCAACAATTGATTTTTCACCTTCACGCAGCCATACGCGTGGGTCGTAGAATTTTTTATTGGGTTGGTCTTCGCCTTCCGGATTTCCGATTTGCGATTGCAGATAGGCGTGTTTGGCGATGTCGAATTTTCGGATTCCGTCCCAAAAAGCCCATTGAGTATCGGTATCGATATTCATTTTAATGACTCCGTAGGAAACGGCTTCGCGGATTTCTTCGTGCGATGAGCCGGAACCTCCGTGAAATACAAAATCAACGGGTTTTTCGGCGGTATTGAATTTTTTCTGAATAAATTCTTGTGAATTGTGCAGTATTTTTGGTGTCAATTTCACATTTCCGGGTTTGTAAACCCCGTGAACATTGCCAAAAGATGCGGCAATGGTAAAATTAGGACTTATTGCTTTCAACTTTTCATAAGCATAGGCAACTTCCGAGGGTTGTGTGTAGAGCTCGGCATTATCGACTTCGGAATTATCAACGCCGTCTTCTTCGCCGCCGGTTACGCCAAGTTCGATTTCGAGTGTCATACCGATTTTTGCCATGCGAGCCAGATATTTTTCGCAAATGGCAATGTTTTCTTCGAGCGGTTCTTCCGACAAATCGAGCATGTGAGAGCTGAACAAGGGTTTGCCGGATTCTTTGAAATGTTTTTCACCGGCATCGAGCAAACCGTCTATCCATGGTAATAATTTTTTTGCTGCATGGTCGGTATGTAAAACCACGGGAACGCCGTAAAATTCGGCTACGGTGTGTATGTGTTTTGCAGCCGAAACGCCGCCCAAAATGGAGGCTTGTTGTTTGTCGTTGGGCAAACTTTTTCCGGCATAGAATTGTGCTCCGCCATTGGATAATTGAATGATTACCGGCGAATTGACAATTTTTGCAGCTTCGAAAACTGCATTTACCGAATTGGTGCTCACGACATTAACTGCCGGAATTGCAAATTGATTTTCTTTGGCGATACGGAAAAGATTTTGTAAATCGTTTCCGGTTACAACGCCCGGTTTTAGTGTATTGAATGACATGCTGTTAAGATGTTAGTAACGAGTTTGGACTCAAAATATTTTTATACGATTATTTTATGCTTGAAAATTCAAATTTAATAAATTTTTCACAATTTATAAAATTCCGGAATAATTAACCTTTCTCCGGAGTCGAAATTAATTCTATCCGATTATTCATAGTAAAAAATTTGCATGCTGCTTGTTTGAGCGTCCGGACAGTGAGTGTTTTCAATATATCTTCGTAATTATCAACGGCATAAATATCGAATCCGTAATATTGTTTTCTGATGAGCAAGTTGTTCCAAAATATATTTGTCTTCAAATCTTCCTCGCGTGTTTTGCGAAAATATTCCGTTGTTTTTTGAAGTTCGGAGGCTGTCGGTCCGTCGTTTTGAAATTTTTCGATTTCTTGATAAATTAATTTTGTGAGATAATCAGCTTTATCGGGAGCACAATCAAAAGTTATGGTAAAAGAATATTGCGAAATTGGGAAAATATCGGTTTCCGTGCTCACTTTTACGCTGTATGTGCCGCCTTCTTTCTCGCGAAGCGTTTCAAAAAATCGTATTTTCAGTATATATTTGAGTGCTTCTGTTTCCTTTAATGATACTTGATTGTACTGAAATTTTCCCGAAAATTTGATAAAAACCGTGCTTTTTGTATTTTCTGATATAAAGTATAATTTCTTTGTTGTAACACCTTTCGGAGGTCGCACTTTTTCGTCTTTCCACATGCCGCTTTTCCCGGTTGAAGGCAAGCTGCCGAGATATGTCGAAATAGATTGCTTTACCGAATCCGGATTGATATTTCCTACAAAAACATAAGCAAAACCGGAAGCATTACAGAATTTTTTCTTATAAATTTGTATCACTTTTTGGTACGTTTCCGTGTCGGGCATTTCGGGATTATACAGTTTTCGACGTGGACTGTAATTATTTGTAATGCAGAATATTGAATCTGAAAATTGTGTTTCGGAAGTGGCGATTCGGTTGTTGTGTTTTTCGATAGCGAGTTTATACATTTTGTTGCATTCGGCAGTATCAATTCGAGGAGCAGTAGCATATAAATAAGTGAGTTGCATCATAGTTTCAAAATCGGTTTTTGCACAATGCCCGTAAAATCCTTGTTCGTTTTTATCAAAATCTATGGTAAGAGAAGCATGCTTTCCTTTCAATTTCTTTTTTAATTCTTTTTTCGAGAAATCGCCGATTCCGCTTTCTTTTATTATGCTTTCGAGCATTCTTGATGTTTTTAATTCGTCATCGGAAACCGAAGAATATCCGCCGAAAGAAAATGATGACATTGATATTTTATCTGCCGTAAAATCAGTTGGTTTGATGATGACACGAACACCGTTTTCGAAAGTCCATTCCGTAATTCCGTTTTCTGTTTTTTCAGATAAAATTTTGCCCGGTTTCGGCAATTCTTTGATAAGTTTTTTTTGTGAAACTTCAAGAGTATCGGTTGTAAGGTAATGTTGAATGTTTTTTGTTTTAATATATTCCAATATTTTTCGGATTTCATCAACAGTTGGCAAAATGCAGTCTTGTTTTTCGGGTGCGGTTACGATTATCACTCTGTTTTTATCCGAAAATCGTTCTTTTACAAGATTATTGACATCTTCCAAAGTGATTTTCGGTAGTATTTCTGTTTGGAAATTGTAATTAAATTCGATTCCCGGGACAGGTTCTCCTGTGAGGAAATAATTTTGTAAACCGGAAACAAAATATTTCGATTCCGTTTTACTTTTATCCTTATTTTTATAAATCCGCTCAATTTCTCTAATCCTATCTGCAATTGCGGTATCTAACTCGGCTTGAGAGAATCCGAACCTGCGAACTCGTTCAATTTCTGTTGAAACAGAATCGAAGCCTTTGATAATTTCATCATATTTTGTTTTAACTGTCAAAATAAAAGCTTTTTTTGTTCGCCCCGTATTTTCCAATTTAAAGGAATTATATGACAATCTGAATGCAGAATTTTCAACATCGGCAATTTCAATAAATCTTTTCCGGATCATTGATTTATGTAAACTGAAAATCACCTTCTTTTTGAAGTATTCCGTATTCATCTCTTTTTCAACATCATACTTAAAATAAAAATGTATCGAAGGTTCGGAAGTTTCGGGATCGGAAGCAACGGCGATAATCGGCTCATCGTTATCCGGAATTTCGATTTCAGTGCGAGGTTTTGCATTTTCACGTTTCGGAATATCGGCAAAAATTTTTCTGATTTTAGCTTCAACATCTTTCGGGTCAATATCGCCGACTATGATTAGGCATTGTAAATCGGGGCGATACCAATCGTTGTAAAAACGAAGTAAATCTTCGTGTTTGAAGCTATCAATAAAAGTTATGTCGCCGATAACGTTTCGCTTGGCATATTTTGAATTATTGAAAATGGCATCTACTGTTCTCATTCTCAAACGAAATCCGGCATTTTGGCGTGTTCGCCATTCTTCGTGAATTACTTTGCGTTCGGCGTCAATTTCTTTCGGGTCGAACGTGATACAGCCCGACCAATCGTGCAATATGAGCAGCGAAGTATCTATCAACCCTTCGCTGACAACGGGAACTGCCGATAATTTGAAACACGTTATATCTTGCGTTGTGTAAGCGTTTACATTATGCCCGAATGCGACACCGTTTTCCGCCATAAAATTTGTGATTTTTTTTCCGGGGAAATTTTTTGTTCCGTTAAACGCCATGTGTTCCGTAAAATGAGCCAATCCGTTTTGTTTATCGTCTTCGAGAACAGCACCGGCATTGAGTACAAGATAAAATTCGGCTCGATTTTCGGGCACATTATTGTGTCGAATCATATATTTCATTCCATTGGGCAATGTTCCGTTAAGAACTTTCGGGTCGAGAGGAATTGAATTTGGATTTTCAAATATTCTACTTTGTGAAAATATCAAGTTCGTTAGAAATATTGCAGCAAAAAACAGAATTATTTTTTTCATTTCTGATATCAGTAAATTCGTAAATTTTCGGCAAAGTAAACCATTACATATCACTTCGGAAATTTTTTAAATTATATTAACATTTGTTCAGTTTTTTTCTGTCTTCCAAAATTTTAATAAACTTTTTAAAAAAATAGACACAAATTTTGTCAAATACACCGAACATTGTATTGAAAAACAATTTGTCTGAGAATATTATTATTAACTGATATTTAGTACAAAAATAATTTTTAAAAAGCTACAATAATTTCAATAAAAGCACATTAAGGCACAAATTTTACCGGCAGTGTTTGCCAAACGTTCACCGGGCGACCTTTGATTTTGCCGGGATTCCATTTGGGCAGCAGTCGGATAACACGCAGTGCTTCTTTGTCGAGTTCGGGGTGAAAACCGCAGGCAACACGCAAGCTGTCCACTGTGCCGGAATCTGTTACACAGAATTCAATCCAAACCGTTCCGTAGATATTTTTACGAAGAGCAATGGAAGACAACTTTATATTTTCGCTTATAAATTTTTGAACAGCCGCAGTTCCGCCTATAAATTGAGGCATTTCATCGGCTAAAAAAAAGATAACTGCATCGTTTGTTATATTTTGTAAACTGTCTTTGTTCGGTTTTGAAATAAAATCTGTATTTGTTGATATTTTTGTTGTATCTATTCGGGTTTGAAAAACAGAATCCTGAATTTGAATAGCCGGTTCTTGTTTTTCGATTTTCGGCAGATTCTGATTTATGAGTGATTTTTTTAGCGGTTTAATCTGATTTAATGAGGGGATTTTATCGAATCGTTTTGTGTTAATTTGTGAAAAAATTATTGACTTTTGATTGTCGAACAAAATATCTCGTTCTTTATCGACAACTTGTTTTTGTAAACATAGAAAAATTGAAAGAAAAATCAATATCGAAACCGAAATAGAAAAAGCCATTACGCGTGAATATAATTTACGCAAAATATAGGCACCGTATTCTTTATTTCGATTTTGGAATACAAGTTCGTCGATATTGTTTTCGATGTCGAGCATTGAATTTTTCTTGGGTTTCAAATATCGTTTTAAAAAACGAAAATTCGGGAATTTTATTTCTTGCCCTACACCAATAGATTTTCAGCCGAAAACGATTCAGTTTTTTAGTATTTTGATGTGTTCTTTATCGGTAATTTTTTCGCAATATTCGCATTTCAGGGCAATGTCTTTTTTATCGACAATGGTGAATCGGGTGAGCATATTTTCGTTGTTTGTAATGCACTTTGGATTTACACATTTAGCAATACCTACAACAAAATCGGGAATACGAACCGGTTTTTTCTCAACGACTTCATAATTTTTTATGATATTTAACTGAGCTTCCTGCGTGATTAATGCAATTTTATTGATGTCCTGGTCTTCGAAAAAGACTTCCGAAATCTTGATAATTGCTTTTTTACCGAGCTTATCACTTTCCAGATTCGTTCCAAAGGTGATGGTTGTTTTAATTTTGTCCAATCCGAGAATCGAAATCACTTTAAAAAGGTGTTTTGCCGGGATATGGTCGATAACGGTGCCGTCTTTGATTGCGTTGACCATTAATTTTTTTTCTTTTGGCATGATTTGATAGAATTAAAGTGTATGAAATTCAAAAATTTAATTATCAATTAGTTAGTATCATTTTCGGGCTTAATGTCCAAAATCGAAGAAATGATTGCCTGCCGTGTGAAAACTCCGTTGAGAGCTTGGTCGAAATAATAGGCTTTCCGGTTTTCGTCCACATCATTGTCCACTTCCGTAACTCGGGGCAGTGGGTGAAGTATTCTTAGATTGTCTTTCGTATCATTCAACATATCATTTTTAAGAATATAGGTATCCTTTGTTTTTTCGTATTCCATTGGGTCCGAAAATCGTTCTTTTTGAACTCGTGTCATGTATAAAATATCGGCATATTGAATTTTTTCAAACTCGCTGTGCTCATAATATTTTATGCCGATATTGTTAAGATACATTTTGTATTCGTCCGGAATACGTAATTTTTCGTGAGATATAAAATTAAAAACCGGATTGTAGCGGCTCATCGCCATAAGCAAAGAGTGGACGGTTCGCCCGTATTTTAAATCGCCGACCAAAAAGATGTTCAGATTTTGGAGTGTTCCTTGTGTTTTGATTATCGAATACATATCAAGCAAGGTTTGTGTCGGGTGCTGGTTGGCTCCGTCGCCCGCATTGATAATGGGCACTTTCGACAGTTCCGAAGCATATTTCGCACTGCCTTCCAAAGGGTGCCGCATCACAATCAGGTCGCAGTAATTGGCAACTGTTTTGATGGTATCTTTTAAACTTTCGCCTTTGGATACGCTCGATGATGAAGAATCGGTGAATCCGATAACTTTCCCGCCCAATTTATTTACGGCACTCTCAAAACTGAGCCGTGTGCGGGTTGAGGGTTCAAAAAAAAGTGTAGCAACCACTTTGCCGTCTAATATCTTTTGGACGGGCTTTTTCTCAAACAATTCGGTGCGTCGTAAAATTTCCGAAATATTGTCGGTAGAATAGTCATTTATCGAAACAAGACTTCTGTTTTTCATTTTCGTATTATTTTAAATATTTTTGAATCGGCGTGTGATAAAAATAAAAAAACCTGTCGATTGGTAAAATACGACAGGTTTTAGGCAGAGAGTAATTCTCTTTATATCATCAAATTGGATTTCGGTTCTCATACGATAACTTTAATTTTATATCGTTTACAAATGTAAAGAAAAAAATTAAATGAATCACAAAATCGGAAATTATTTTGAAATTTTAACACCATGAATTGCTTTAAATTTTTCCGAAATTCGTTCAAAGGCACTTTGAGGTATGCGAAAAACGATACGACACGAGAGTTCAAAATTTTGTTCGCTTTGTTCCAAATTTTCATCTTTTGCAATGTGCATCACAACATTCATCAGAGGATAATCAAATTCTACCGACAAGTTTTCGGTAATGGTTTGAGTTATAATTTTTGCATTTATTAAAGCATCGTGAGCTGCTGTTTTGTAGGCATGGATTAATCCGGGCACTCCGAGTTTTGTACCTCCGAAATAGCGAACAACCACCACTAAAATATCAGTCAGTTCAAAAGAACGAATCTGCCCCAAAACGGGTTGCCCGGAGGAATTAGACGGTTCGCCGTCGTCCGAAGCTCTGTACGTTTTACTTTCTGCACCAAGCATAAAAGCGTACACATGATGCCGGGCATCGAAATGTTTTTTTCGCAACTCGGTTCGTAACGCATCTATATCCTTTTCATTTTTAACAGGATAGGCATAAGCCAAAAACTTGCTGCCGCGGTCTTTGAACTGCCCTTCCGATGAAGATTCTATGGTTTTGTAAAAGTCCGACAAGTGTAAGACAGATTAATAGAAAATAAAAAACCTTCGAGCTGATGCAGGAAGGTTTTTCGTACTCCGGGCCGGAATCGAACCGGCACGACCTAATGGTCACAGGATTTTAAGTCCTGCGCGTCTACCTATTCCGCCACCGGAGCAAGTATTTTGTGTTAAAAAAAGAGCATAAAAAAAGAGCGAGAAACGGGACTCGAACCCGCGACCCCGACCTTGGCAAGGTCGTGCTCTACCAACTGAGCTATTCTCGCTTTTGTGGCTGCAATATTAAGGTTTTTTTTTCGTTTGAAAAAATTTTTATCGAAAAAAAGTATATTTTTTCTTAAAAAAAAAATACATTCTTTCAAATTCGACATAAACTCTTGATTTGTAAAGAATAAATAATTTGGAATTTTGAGTTGAATTGTTTTGTTTTGATAAATTTTTGTCGAAATATAATCTTACTGCGTGATGAAAGAATTAATAAATTTGATACGGTCTCATGTTAAGACTGAATACAATCTGAAAAGCTACATTTTTGTGTTTTTTTTCACAGCTGTTTCGATATACTTAAATTATCGTTTCAATTTTGAAAAGCAGTACATCGAGAAATCTTTCGGTCGCCCGGTATGTATGCTTTATTATACACTTTTTTACTCATTTCCCTATTATTTTACGTTGATTCCGATTCTGTATTTCAAAAAGAAAATGACTCTTTTGAAAAATCCGGAATTTTGGGTAAAAAGTCTTGCGTTTTTGATAATTGCGGGCATAATGTCCGGATTTTCATATCATATTAAATTGATACAAATTTACGAAACCAATGTCTATGATGCCCATTTTATGATGCGTTTGGCATCGAATTTTAAACGATTGATTCCCTATCTTTTTGTATTATTTGTGATAAAATGGATTTATGAACGCAAAAACATGAATTTCTATGGTTTGCGATTCAAAGGATTAAATTATCGTCCGTTTATAATTTTGCTTTTAATGATGGCACCTTTGGCTGCTTGGGCATCGTTTCAGGCAGATTTTCAACATACATATCCGCAGTTTAAATTTTGGAATATGCACGAAGCTTATGGATTGAACCCGAAACAAATGTTTGGTATTTACGAGCTTGTTTACGGAATCGATTTTTTAAATGTCGAGCTCATGTTTCGCGGGGCTTTGGTAATCGGAATGGCTTCGGTTTTGGGAACAGAAGCCATTTTACCGATGGTTGTTTTATACGTATTTATACATTTCGGCAAGCCCGCAGGCGAAACAATCAGTTCGTTTTTCGGTGGTTACATACTCGGTGTGATTGCATTGTATCGAAAAAATATTTTTGCCGGAGTTATTATCCATTTGGGCTTGGCGTATATGATGGAAGTTGCGGCTGTTTTGCAACATTATTATTAGAGATTACAGTGAATACATATTTTCCAACAGAAACATTCTGTCTGCCTCGTTCATTTTATACATCGTTCCGGTAACATTGTTTTTTGTGAAAGTATCAAATATCATTTGTTTTTTATCAATTTCGATGCCGACTTCCGCCAAACGAACAGGGCATTCTATTGATTTAAAAAATGACTCGAATTTTTCGATTAAAACATCAGTGTTTTCAGTGTTAAACAACAATTTAGATAAATCGGCTAAACGTTTGTTGTCTTTTGTTTTCAACCATTTAAACCATGCGATGTAGGCAACGGAAAGCGTTGCACCGTGCGGCGTATCGAAAAGAACAGACAGCGAATGCCCCAAATCGTGAACGCCCCAATCGCCGCCCGCTCGTCCGTGTAAAGTTGTTCCGTTGAGAGCACAGGTCGATTGCCATAAGATATTAGCTCGGTAATCGTAATTTGTCAAATCACTCAACAGCAAAGGTCCGTAGTGCATTGCTTCGGTGATGATTGATGCAACAAATCGGTCGCTGAGGGGTGCGTGTCCGTATCCGAAGAAATTTTCGAGTGAGTGGGCAATCAAATCGACAATTCCGTAAGCCGTATAATTTTTCGGAACACTGTAAGTGAATTGCGGGTCGAGAAACGAGTGTTTCGGATACATTAAAGGTCCGCCGAAGCCTATTTTTTCTGATGTTTCGGGATTTTGAACCACTGCAAACGGATTCATTTCGGTGCCTGTTGCAGCCAATGTCAAAACAGCAATCAGCGGCAAAGATTTTGTCGGTTTGGATTTTCCTTTGACTACGTCCCAAACTTTCAGGTTTTCGGGAGCACAAACCGAAACGGCTTTGGCACTGTCAATTACACTTCCGCCACCGAGTGCAACAATCAAATTGACGTTTTCTTTTCGGCACAATTCAGAGGCTTTGTCCACGTCTTCGATATGCGGATTGGGTCTGATTCCTGAATATTCAGCAATTTTAATATTCGCTTTTTTGAGTTGATTTTTAATCGTATCATAATAGCCATTTTCAATTACACTTCCATTTCCGAAAATCAAGAGAGCTGTTTTTCCGTATTGCGATGCTGTTTCGCCCAATTTATCGGTTACGTTTTTACCGAAATGCAGCATTGTAGGATTGTAAGCCGTGAAATTTTCCATTTTTTTTTTATTAAGAGTGAGGAGGATGTGATTTCATTATTTTTTCAAATTTAAAATAAATACTTTTGTTTTGAAACTTTAGATAATTTAGGAACAAAAATGGAATTTTCAGCCGGGAACTTTTTTCAACAAATAGATAATTGACTAACTTTGGAAAAAAAATCATGTATTGGATAGTTTTTAACAAATTATTAACGAATGAAAAATTTCGAACAAATTATTTATGGAATGACACTTGCAATTGTAATATTTTTATTATCGAATATTATTGGTCGTGTGATAGACTTGAATATTGATTTTTTAGGAAATGCTTTTTATACGTATTCGACTATGCTATTATTATCTGTTTTGACACTATTTATATTGAAAAAACATGTTGATTATAAAATTTCATTACCCAATTTAAAGAAATTATTAAAGCCGATAGTGTTTGGTTTCTGTGCGAGTTTTATTGTAAATGTCTCTATTTCATTAATAATTATAATTTCCGGAAATAAGATTGAAGGAATGGAAATTATAACAAAAATGACACCGTTTGAAGTAATTATATTCATTTTTATCTATGCTTCTGTTGTCGAAGAAATTTTATTTCGCGGTTTTTTATTAAACATTTTAAAACCAATGAATGCATATGGAATAATGCTGTTTGTAAGAAAAATTTGCTTTCCTGTTATAATCAGTGCTATCATGTTTGGATCATCACATTTGATTTTAATAACGACTGGTGCTGGTTTTTTACTTTTGCTTAAAACTATTATATTCACCACCATAATCGGATTAGTAGCAGGATATTACCAGGAAAAATACAATAACAATGCCTATGCTATTGCCGTTCACATGTCGGGCAATTTATTAGTAGTTTTTGGTTCTATTTACTTTTATTATCATATAGTATAATTGGTTTTATAAAATGCTTAAAGCATTCAACTTTCTTCAAACTAAAGTTCTGTAATTTATTGTGTTATTTGAGAGGTTTTTGATAATATTTTTTCAGTATCAAGCATTGCATTATGAAACTAAAATATCCGCGACGACTTATTCGATTGAAAATTTTTTCTCCGCTGGCTATCGGTATTGCGGCTTCGGTTTTTGCCATAACCTTTCAATCGGTTCAAACATCGAAACAAACGGTTTTTGAAGCAAGCGAAAAAAGTTTACTGCTTGAAACTCAAACAATAGTTGGTATTTTTGAGCGTGAAAAAAGTCTGAAAACCGAGAAAGTAAAGGAAAATTTGAGATTCTTTCACGATTATTTCCATTCCTCGACTTTGAAAATTCAACCCCAAAAAAATCTCGAACAAATTATCGACCAAAATACAGGAATTTCAATTCAATCACCATTGAATTACTGGTTTTTAAGCGGAAAAGATATTTCTGCTGACTTTTCCGCCGTCGATAAAATTCAGGAAATTACACATTGTACTTCAACCATTTTTCAAAAAACTGACAGCGGTTTTGTGAGAATTTCGACAAATGTCAGAAATTCAGATGATTCACGGGCTTTATATACCTACATTCCAAACAGTTCGGAAGTTGTGAAATCAATCGAAAAAGGGAATTCGTTTTTTGGTCGGGCTTTTGTTGTAAATGACTGGTATATTGCAGCTTACGAACCTATCTTTAATAAAGACAAAATAATTGGAATGCTTTATGTTGGAGTAAAAGAAAAGGATTTATCTGAAATTTCAAAGATTATCAAAAATTTTAAAGTAGAAATTCCCGGTGATATTCTCATTATCAATAATAAAAGAGAAATTGTTGTTCAAAGTTCCGATTCAAAAAACGGGTCTTTCAATCAGCAAATTTTTGAAATGATACAGAATCAAAAAAACGGGAGTTTCAGACCTACAAATCAATCGCCTAAAAATCGACAAATTACAGCTTTTTCATATTTTGAAAACTTCGATTTGTATGTGATTGCGACAGTTGACGAAGACGAAACAGCATCTGTAATGGTCAAAAACATTATTATCCGTTCGTTAATTCTCGGAGTTTTAATTTTCATTTTATTGTCTGTTTTTGTCTATTTTTTCACTACCCGGAAACTGATTTCATATATCAAGGAAATTGCCGATTATAATAAGAAACTCATTAAAACGCAGGCAGATCTTGAGGAATCCGAAAAAAAATTCCGATTGCTTTTCGAGAACAGCGGCGATGAAATTTATCTTGTTGATTTCAACGGTTATTTTGTGGAAATGAACAAATTAACATGCGAAAGTTTGGGCTATTCAAAAAAAGAATTACTTAAAATGCGACTTCACGATATTAAAACATCATTTTACAGACAAGAAGTTAATGAAATATTAACAACAGTACGTGAAAAAGGTTATTATGTTTACGAAACTGAACATATTTCCAAGTCGGGAACAGTTATTTCATATGAAATGAAAAGTCGTTTGTTTGATTTTGCGGGAAGAGAAGCAATTTTAAGCATTGCACGAAATATTACCGAACGAAAAGCTTTGGAAAAAAAGCTTGTAACGGCAATTATTGAAACAGAAGATAAGGAACGCAAACGTTTTGCCGGCGATTTGCACGACGATTTGGGACCAATTCTCTCAACAGCAAAGTTGTACAGCGATTTATTGAAAAAAGGAGATTTCAACAAAATCAGCATTACGGAAATTGCACAAAATATCGATGAATTAGTCGATGAAGCCATAAAAACAACCAAGCAAATTTCAAAAAATATTGCTCCGGGAAATTTGCAGGATTTCGGTTTGGCTGCTGCCGTAAACGATTTTATTGCATTTGTACAAAACAGCAAATCGGTTGAAATTGAGCTGAATACCGAAAATTATATACGCGAAAAGCATGATATTGTGGAAACTATTCTCTATCAATCAATTAAAGAATTAATTAACAATACAATAAAACATTCGCAAGCTTCCAAAATAACAATAGAACTTAAAAACGTGAATCACTTGATTATTCTTTATTATCGCGATGACGGCGTTGGTTTCGACATCGACAAAATGATGCGGGAAGGAGCAGGAATGGGCTTGGGAAATATTGCCAATAAAATAAAAACAATTCGCGGAAAATGCGATTTTAACAGCGAAGACGGAAAAGGAATGTTTGTAATGATAACAATAAAAGATGAGATATAATTACGGAAAATCAACAATAAATTCTGTTCCTTTTTCCGGTTCGCTCAGCACATGAATTGTTCCGCCGTACATTTCAACGATTTTTTTCATAATCGACAAACCTAAGCCACTGCCGGTGATGTTTTTTGTTTTTTCGTTTTTGATGCGAACAAAATCTTTAAACAATGCTGCGGTTTCGTCGGCACTCATGCCTATTCCGGTGTCTTTTACCGAAATGCGAATTTTCCCGGAATTGTTGCTGATAACAAAAAACACTTTCCCGTTGTTCACGTTGTATTTCACGGCATTGGAAAGCAAATTATTGAAAATAATCTCAAATTCGCCGCTGTCGCCTGTCATCTCCAATTCTTCGGGCAAATTGCAAATAAATTCTGTATTTTTCTGCAAAGCCGCCGGTTCTATTGATTCAAGCGATGTTTTTGCTATTTTAATAATATCGATTTTTTGTAAATTGCGTTTCTTCTTTCCGCTTTCAATCCGCGTAAAATCAAGCAAATCGAAAATCAATCCGCGCATTCCTTTGAGGCGCTCCAAAGAACGACCGAGCATTGTTTGATAATCGTCGATATTTTCGCCCAATTGTTTGTCCTGCATAATTCGCAAATAGCCTTCCACTGCGTTAATCGGCGATTTTAACTCGTGCGAAAGAACCGAAAGAAATTGGAAACGAGTTTCGCGTCCTTCCTCGTTCATTTTGCGTGTCATTCGCTTCAAATACAAGTGTTTGGTGATGCTTTCAATCGCATCGCGCAATTCTTGCGGCGTAAAAGGTTTCGGCACAAAATTGAAAGCTCCTTTATTTGTGGCTTCAACAGCCAATTCAAGTGAAGCGTATGACGTTATCATCATCACAGCACAATCGTAGCCGCGTTCGTTGATTTGTTGCAAAACTTCGGTTCCGTGAATACCGGGCAATTGATTGTCTAACAAAACAATATCAATTTTTTCTGAATTTAGAATTTCGAGAGCCGATTCGCCGGTTTCAACTTCGATAATTTCGTAATTAAAAGCTTCTTCCAAAAACGGAAAATCGACATTGAAATTGTTTAAAATTCGACTGATGCCTTTGCGAATGCCAAATTCATCGTCAACCGCTAAAACTTTTAATGGTATCATGTGTTTTGATATGAGATGTGAGTCCAAAGACACAAGAAATGAGTCATTTCCCATTCTTGTGTCTTGATACTTGCGTCATTATACTTTTTACAGCTTCAAAAGTCTGTTAATTTCGCGCTGTAATTGGTCGGGACGAATATTTTTTTCGAGATACAAATCGGCTTTAATCCATTTTCGTTCTTCTTCGTAATTGATTCCGAAAACCATTCCGGTTTCTTTTGTAACGGCTGTTGCGATAATAACAGGAACGTCAGGATATTTTTGTTTTAAGCGATATGCTAATATAAAACCGCTGTCTTCTTTTTCCATCATCAAATCCAGAATAGCTAAATCGGGTTTTTGTTTTTCGAGAATTGCTTCGCCGGCTTTTTGGCTGTCTGCCGTAATGGCATTAAAACCAAATCGTTCAACGTGCATTGTCATCAAAGCGAGAGAATCGGGGTCGTCATCAACGATGAGAATATTTTTTTTAATTTCAGTCATTGTCGTATTTAGTAATTAGTAGTTAGTAATTAGAATAATAAATTGTTAAACAGATTTATTGTCTTGTGTCTAAAATCTTATGTCTTTTCTCTGTTAAGTATTGAATTGAAAATTTCGAGGTAATCTGATAATAAATTTTGTTCCGGTCGGTCCGTTTTCGGGTTTATCGTTCGATTCAACGGAAATTTTTCCCATGTGCATTTTTATAATTCCGTAAATCAGCGGAAGTCCGAGCCCTGTTCCTTTTCCGAATTCTTTTGTTGTGAAAAACGGCGTGAAAATTTTGTCCATATTTTCTTTCGATATTCCTGTTCCGGTGTCTTCTACTTCCAAAATCACACTGTTGCCTTCTTCGGAAATACGAATCATCAATTCGCCGCCGTCGGACATTGCTTCCACTGCATTTTTTTCGAGATTCGTAAGCACTTGCATCATTTGTTCGATGTCGATATTTACTTTCGGATTTGTAAGTTTCGAATCAAATAAAACGCTGATATTATCAGGTTTTAAAATTGAAGAAATGCTGCTTTTTACAAATTCGGTAAAATTGCATTCTGTTGTTTTCACCTGATTTTTTCTGGCAAAATTGAGCAATCCACCGACAATATTTTTACATCGGCAGGCTTGTTCGGCAATCAATTTCAAATCGGCATACATTTGCGAATCCGGATTTGCTTCTTCCAATAACAAATTACTGTACATTGTAATAACACCGAGCGGATTGTTTAGTTCGTGTGCAATTCCGGCAGAAAGTTGTCCCATTCCTGCCAATTTTTCCGATTGTTTTAAAGCCTGACGAGCCGATGACAATTTTTTATTTGTAAGGTCCATTTTCTCAACCGTTTCGTGCAATTTTTCGATGGTGTAGGGCAAACACATTTCGGTTTCGGCAAGTCCTTCCACAATTGCCTCGGCATGCAGCAAACATGTGGCATATCCGCAAGCTCCGCAATTGAGATGATCTTCGGGCTTGGTTTTCCCCATTTTCAACAAAACTTCCTGAATTTCTTCTTTTTTCAGTTGCAGTTTAGTTTGATGTTTGTAACCATCGAATGTTCGGCTGAAGTCAATATCTTCATATTGAGTCATTTCTTTTCGCCAGGTGGGTTTATCGAGTTTTTTGAGTTTTTCGCGAACATAATTTGTAATCAATGTTCGTTTTTTAAAACGTTGTCCCTTTTTCGTCATTCCGGGTCCCATAATGCACCCATTACAACACAAGAGTTCCATGTATTTACAATCAACATCACCCTCTCTAAATTCATCAACTGCATCTCGAAAATTAACATGTCCGTGAGTTACTATAACATCACTTTCGGTAATATGTTCCGGTTTTCGCAAATTTCTTAATAAACCTCGACTAATCGGGAAAACAGCTCCGTTTCCGGCAAAAGGTTCGTCGAATTCCGAAATTTCTGATTGTGAAATATCAATTTTCTGCATATCGAACATTTCCCGCAATTCCGAAAAAGTAAGAACTTCATTGGGGTCTTCCAATTCCAATTTCTTGGCAATACACGGACCGATAAACACAATTTTTACATTATCGCCGTATTTTTTCTTCACTACTTTCACAGCTGCCATAATCGGAGAATCAATTGGAGCAAGCTTTTCCGAAAGTTCGGGGTGATAATATGTGATATAATTGACAATCGCCGGGCAATCGGAGGAAATGACTGTTCCTTCCGTGTTTTTCTTCAACAAACGGGAATATTCTCGTCCCACGATATCCGCACCGAATGCGGTTTCTATCACATAATCGAATCCCAAAGAACGAAGTGCACCTACCAAATTTCGATAATCAGGCAACTCGTCAAATTCGGCGGGAAATGCAGGTGCGATAACCGCTGCCGTTTTTTCGTCCGATTCGAGCAAATGCCAAACTCGGTCGATGGATTTTGCAAATGCCTTTGCCTCCTGACTGCAAACTCTTACACAGTTTCCGCAGGCAATACAGCGTTCGGTAATGATTTCGGCTTGTCCGTTGATGATTTTTATCGCCTTCACCGGACATTCCCGGATGCACGTGTAACACACACGGCATCGACCTTTGACGGTAAAAACAAGCGGAAATGTATCGTTGTAAACAGGCACCTTATTAATTATGAATTATGAATTATCAATTATTTAAGTACATCACGTTTTTCGTAGTGAGTGTGGAGTAATTCGTGGCTTTTATGACTGAGTGGTTTTTCGAGGAAATTTTGATAAATTTCGATAATTTCCGGATTTTTGTGCGATACTTTTATCGATTCTCGATGGTCGATAGCATATATCGCCTTAATACGGCTTCTGAGTATCGATTCATCGCTGTTGATTGGTTGTCCGCCTCCGCTGATACAGCCTCCGGGGCAAGCCATAATTTCAATAAAATGAAGGTCTTTTCGTCCGTTGCGAATTTCCTGCAATAATTTTTGTGCATTTGCCAATCCGCTCACCACGGCTACTCCCACTTCTATTCCGGCAATAGTCATTTTGGCTTCTTTAATTCCGTCCAGACCGCGAACTTGGGGAATTTTGAAATTCACCAATTCTTTTCCCGTAAGTTTGAAATGTGCTGTTCGCAATGCAGCTTCCATCACGCCTCCCGTATTTGCAAACAATTTTCCTGCCGTACTGCGGATTCCCATTGGAGAATCGGCGGTTTCGGGTTCTAAAGATTTTATGTCGATACCAAAAAGTTTGAATAATTTCGATATTTCGCGTGTTGTGAGAACAGCATCAACATCGTTGATTCCGTTTCTGTTCATTTCAACCCGTTGCATTTCAAATTTCTTTGCCGTGCAAGGCATTATCGAAACCGAATAAATTTCTTCGGGTTTTGTATTGATTTGTTGGGCAAAATATGATTTAATTACAGCTCCCATCATTTGTTGGGGCGATTTACACGATGAAATATTCGGAATAAAATCATCAGCAAATTCTTCGGCATATTTCACCCAGCCCGGGCAACAACTCGTGATGAGCGGCAGATTTTTGTTTTCCGTTATGCGTTGTATCAACTCGGCAGATTCTTCCATAATGGTCAAATCGGCAGTAAATGTGGTATCAAAAACATTATCGAAACCGATTTTTCGCAAAGCGGCATTTAACAATCCGTTAATGTCTTCGCCCGGCTTCATATTAAATTCCTCAGCCAAAGAAACCGTAATCGAAGGAGCATATTGAACCACAACTTTCTTTTTCTTATCTTTCAGAGCTTCAATTAATTCGGGGAAATGGCTTTTTTCGCTCAGAGCACCCGTTGGGCAAACCATAATACATTGACCGCAATTAATGCAACTCGATGTATTTAATCCTTTGTTGAAAGCTGTTCCAACAACAGAATTACTTCCTCGATACAATATTTCGATTGCCGAAACTCCCATAACTTCATCGCACACTCGCACACATCGCTCGCACAGGATACATTTGGCGGGATCGCGAACAATTGACGTTCCGGAAAGATCCAAATGATGTTTGTTTTTTTTGCCTCTGATGCGTCTTTCACGCACTTGATATGTTTCTGCCAAGTCTTGCAATTCGCAATTCTTGTTTCGTACACAATACAAACAATCGTCAGGGTGATTCGACAACAAAAGTTCGATAATCGTTTTTCGCGATTCGTTCACACGAGGCGAATGTGTGAGAATTTTCATTCCTGTTTCCACGGGTTGCGAGCACGAAGGAATCAATTTTCCGGTTGTTTCGTTTTCTACGATACAAATTCGGCAGGCTCCGGTTGGCAACATGCCTTTGAGATGACACAAAGTGGGAACTTTTACGCCGTTTCGTTTTAAAGTATCCAAAATAGTTTCGCCTTGTACGGCTTCAACCGTTTTATTATTTATTTCGATATTGAAGTTCATGATTTAGTTTTTAATATCAAGTATTTAGTATCAAGTATCAAGAAAAAAATTAAATATTTTCAATTATCTTGTGTCTTGTATCTCGAATCTTGTGTCTGAATTTTAAAAAATTAAAATTGCATCAAATTTACAGGCTTCATCGCAGGCACCGCAGGCGATACATTTTTCTTCGATAATAAAATGCGGTGTTTTTTTCCCGCCGATAATAGCTCCTGTTGGGCATTTTTTGGCACAAATGGTGCAGCCGGTACATTTATCAACATCAATTTTAAAAGTACGCAATTCGGTGCATACACCGGCAGCGCATTTACGATCGAAAATATGTTGCTCGTATTCGTGCCGAAACCAACGCAAGGTGCTGAGAACGGGATTTGGAGCCGTTTGTCCGAGTCCGCAAAGCGATGTTTCTTTAATCACCTGACCGAGTTTTTCGAGTTGAATCACACCGTTAATGCGCTCCAAAGCACTGTGGCTTTCGCCCGAGCCGGGTTTGTGGGTGATGTTTTCGAGAATTTCGAGCATTCGGGCTGTTCCTTCTCGGCACGGAATACATTTTCCGCAGCTTTCGCGTTGAATAAAATCCATGAAAAATTTTGCCACATCGACCATGCAATTGTCTTCGTCCATCACCACCAAACCTCCGGAACCCATCATGGCACCTGCTTGAATCAGTGATTCGTAGTCGATTTGAATATCCAGATTTTGCTCTGTGATGCACCCTCCGGAAGGTCCGCCGATTTGTACGGCTTTGAATTTTTTTCCGTTTTTTATGCCGCCGGCAATTCCGAAAAGCACTTCGCGAACGGTGGTTCCCATCGGAATTTCGACCAAACCGGTGAGTGAAATTTTTCCGGACAGTGCAAAAACTTTTGTTCCTTTACTTTTTTCGGTTCCAAGAGAATTGAACGATTCGGCACCATTTTCAAGAATGTACGGTACGTTTGCCAAAGTTTCCACGTTATTAATAACAGTAGGTTTCCCAAACAATCCGCTGACAGCCGGAAAAAGCGGGCGAGGACGAGGCATTCCTCGTTTTCCTTCGATGCTGTGAATCATAGCGGTTTCTTCGCCGCAAACAAATGCACCGGCACCCATTTTTATTTTGATTTCCAATTTTTTGCCTGTTCCCAGAATATTATCGCCGAGCAAACCGTTTTCTTTTGCTTGTTTCAGAGCAACTTTCAAACGTTTGATAGCCAGCGGATATTCAGCACGAATATATACGATTCCGGTTTCGGCTCCGATTGCGTAGGCAGCAATTGCCATACCTTCAATCAATCGGTGCGGGTCGCCTTCAATCACGGCACGGTCCATAAATGCTCCGGGGTCGCCTTCGTCTGCATTGCAAATCAGGTATTTATGATCGCTTTCGGTTCCCAAAGCAAATTTCCATTTTCGTCCGGTGAGAAATCCACCGCCGCCGCGTCCGCGTAAGCCGCTTTTTTCTATAATGTCGCAAATATCAACCGGTTGATAATCGGAATATGTTTTTAAAAGAGCCGCATATCCGCCTCGCAAAATATATTCTTCGATGCTTCCCGGATTGATAATTCCGCAATTTTTCAGTACAAATCTCATTTGCGGTTTGAAAAAAGGATGTTCGTCTAAAAATTGAACATTTTCCCAAATTCTGAAATCTTTGCTTCTGAATTGAGCCAAAATATTGGATTTTGGAGTGTTTAAGGCAAAAATTTGGTCTAAAATTCCTTCAACTTTGTCTTCGCTTACAAATTCGAAAGAAATTCGGTTAAAACCCGGAATTTGAACGTCCATCAATGGTTCGGAAGAACACAAACCGATGCATCCGGTTTCGGTTACATCGGCTTCTATGTTTTTATTTTTTAAATATTCGCGAACTTTTGCCAGAGTTTTGTCTGCTCCGGCTGCCAATCCGCAGGTTCCGGCTCCAACGTAAATAACAGGTTTTGTCGGATTTTTTTCTTTAAACTCTGCTTTTAATTCCGATTTCCCCGTTTTGTATTCGTTGAAATTTTTTAAAAGTGGTTTTATATCGGTTGCTAACATCATTTTAGAAATTATGAATTATAAATTATGAATTATGAATGAGTTGTTAGATATTTTTTTGCGTCTTACATATTTTTGTAACTTTCGATAATTTCCTTGATTGAAGCTGCACTGACTTTTGCATGAAAAGTATCATTAACACTGATAACGGGAGCCAATCCGCAGGCTCCGATACAGGCAACGACTTCGAGGCTGAACATTTTATCGCGAGAAGTGCTGCCGGCTTTAATTTTCAATTGTTTTTCCAATTCAACCAAAACCGTTGAAGATCCCAAAACATGACAAGCCGTTCCGCGACAAACCTTGATATGATATTTCCCAGACGGCTCAAATTTGAACTGATTGTAAAAAGTAGCCACACCGTAGATGTTGCTTACCGGAACAGCCAAATGTTTGCCCACTTTTACCATTGCCTCTTCGGACAAAAATCCTTGATGTTCTTGCAAATCTTGAAGCAGCGGAATTAAATTCGGACGTTCCGATTTCGGATATTTTTCGATAATTGTATCGATATTTTGAATTAAATCCATTGGTATTAATTTTCTTTTTAAAGTTTTAAACAAAGAGCCGGAACACTTTCCTCCCGACTCTCTGAAACCAAACACTCATTATGCGGGATAAAATCCCTCGAATATAGAAATAGAACTAAAGCCTTATTTTTTAATGGATAATGAATAATTGATAATTAGAATTATTTTTTTATCAACAATTTTCCATTGTCAATTATCAATTGTCCATTATTTTAAAAGTCGATTAACGGCGGGCAGCAATTTTTTGGAATCGACTGGTTTTTTGATGAAACCATCAACAGAAACCCAAATACATTTACCTTCTTCATTTCGATAATCTACACCGGCTTTACCGGTTTTTTGGTCTTCCACCAAAATCACTTCCAATTCGCGATGTCTCGGGTCTTTGCGATATTCTTTTGCCATTTCCACCACATCGGCATTATTGCTCGAAAACACTTCGACCGAGGTTTGGAATAATTTAGGCATACGTTTTAAATCTTCGTCATCGTAAAGCTCTTTTGCCAACTCAAAACCTTCAAATTGGGAAGTCATCATGACATCAAGAATAGCCAAATCCGGTTTTTGCTCTTTTGCCAATCGAATACCTTCTTTTTTATTCGATGCGGTAATTATTGTATAACCTTCGTGTTCCAAAAGGGTTTGCATTACCGAAATAACATCTATATCATCATCGACTAATAAAATTTTTTTTGAAGTTGCCATGGTGTTTATTTTTTAAATTTGAATTGTGTGATTTTGCATCATTTTGATAGTGTAAAAGTACGGCGACTTTGAAATTATTTTTAGAGTGAAAAACGCAAAAAAAAATAGGGTATTTCTACCCTAATTCTTAGCATATTGCTCAATATAAGAATATTACGCATAACAATGTCTAATTTTATTTTCTCATATTTTTAAAAAGGAAAGAAGTATAATTTTGATATATAAGATGTTGCGAAATAAAATAAATAACTAAATAAATCAAAAAAAAATAATACAGGTATTATTACTCATGTAGAACTATCGTCACATACTTATAAATCCATTTTTCACGGCAAAAAGCACCAAATTAGGAGCATTTTTGGCACCTGTTTTTTCAAAAAGCCGTGCTTTATGTCCGTCCACAGTACGCTGACTAAGCCCAAGTTGTTGTGAAATTTCGAGATTCGAAAATCCTTTACAAACCAATTCCAGCACCTCCAACTCGCGGTCCGAGAGTTTTACACTTGATTTTTTCTTCGGAAGTGCATTTTTATTGATATTGCTCATAAATTCTTCCGAGAAATAGTTTTCATTGTCCATCACTGCATTAATGGCATTTCGAAGCTCGTCTTTATTCGTTTTTTTTAGAAGATAGCCCAATGCACCGGCTTCTGTCATCGAGTTAAAATAGCCGATTTCTTCATGCATACTTAATGCAATAATTTTACTCTCAGGATACGAAGCCGAAACTTTTCGGGTCGCTTCAATACCGTCCATTACAGGCATTTTTATATCCATTAAAATAACATCGGCAGGTGTTTGTTTCAATAAATCCAGAAGTTCCTTTCCGTTGGCAGCTTCTCCGACAACTTTAATATCCGAAATTTCATTTAAAATCGTTCTCAAACCTTTTCGGAATATCACATGGTCATCGCAAATTATTACGCTGATAATTTCCATTTATTTTTTTTATTTCAAAGATACAAAATTATGCAAATTTAGAGTTTGACACCCTTAAAAATATTTTTTGAAATGATTTCCGGATTTGTAATACGAGTTGGTCTGCAATGATAACAATTCTCCATTCATTTGAAATATTATTTTTTTGCATTATCCATTGTCAATTTAACATTAACAATTCAAAACTTACATATTCCTTCTATATTGCCCGCCTACCTGAAACAAAGCTGCCGTCATTTGACCAATTGAACACTTTTTTGCAGCGTTCATCAGTTCTGCAAAAACGTTTTGGTTTTGAATGGCTGCCGTTTTCAGCATTTCTGCTGCTTCGCGACTCTCTTCTTTGTTAAATTGATGTAATTCTTTCAACATTTCAATTTGATACCTTTTTTCTTCTTCCGTGGCACGAATCACTTCTCCCGGCGTTACGGTCGGTGAACCTGTTGAAGATAAAAAGGTGTTCACCCCCATAATCGGCAATTTCCCAGTGTGTTTCAAGTTTTCGTAATACAGCGATTCTTCTTGTATTTTTCCGCGTTGATACATCGTTTCCATTGCCCCCGGAACGCCGCCTCGCTCCGTAATTCGGTCAAATTCCGAAAGGACTGCTTCTTCGACCAAATCTGTAAGTTCTTCGATGATAAACGAACCTTGTAAGGGATTTTGATTTTTTGCCAAACCCAATTCATGGTTAATAATCAACTGAATTGCCATCGCACGGCGAACCGATTCTTCGGTGGGCGTGGTAATTGCTTCGTCGTAGGCATTGGTGTGCAACGAATTGCAATTATCGTAAATCGCATACAAAGCTTGCAAAGTAGTACGAATATCGTTAAAATCAATCTCTTGTGCATGCAGCGAGCGACCGGAAGTTTGAATGTGATATTTCAGTTTTTGCGAACGCTCATCTCCGTTGTATTTCAGTTTCATGGCTTTTGCCCATATCAGGCGAGCCACGCGTCCCATCACGGAATATTCGGGATCGATGCCGTTGGAAAAGAAAAACGAGAGATTCGGAGCAAAATCATCGACCTTCATTCCGCGCGAAATGTAATATTCTACATACGTAAAACCGTTTGCCAGCGTGAAAGCCAATTGCGAAATCGGATTCGCTCCGGCTTCTGCAATATGATAACCTGATATTGAAACAGAATAAAAATTCCCAACATCATGTGTGATGAAATATTCTTGCATATCTCCCATGAGTTTGAGCGAAAAATCGATAGAATAAATGCAAGTATTTTGGGCTTGGTCTTCTTTCAAAATATCTGCCTGAACAGTTCCGCGAACTTTCGAAATGGTCTCTTTTTTGATATTTTCGTAAATTTCCGAAGGCAAAACCATATCTCCTGTAACACCAAGCAACATCAATCCCAATCCGTTGTTTCCTTCAGGCAATTCGCCTTGATATTGAGGTCGTTTCGTTCCTTTTATCTTATAAATTTCTTCAATTTTCAGTTCGATTTCTTTTTCCAAACCGTTTTTGTGAATGTAAACTTCACATTGCTGGTCTATGGCGGCATTCATAAAATACGCGGTCATAATCGGTGCGGGACCGTTAATGGTCATCGATACAGAAGTTTTTGCATCGGATAAATCAAACCCGGAATAGAGTTTTTTGGCATCGTCCAAACAAGCTATGGAAACGCCTGCATTTCCTATTTTTCCGTAAATATCGGGACGAATATCAGGATCTTCGCCGTATAATGTTACGGAATCGAAAGCCGTTGAAAGTCGTTTTGCGGGAAGTCCGAGCGAAACATAGTGAAACCGTTTGTTTGTGCGTTCCGGACCGCCTTCGCCGGCAAACATACGGGTGGGGTCCTCTCCTTCTCTTTTGAAGGGGAAAACGCCGGCTGCATAAGGAAATTCACCCGGAACATTTTCACGCAAATTCCATTTCAAAATATCGCCTTCGTTGCGGTATTTGGGCAGGGAAATTTTCGGAATTTTAAGATGAGAAAGACTTTCGGTATATGTATCGACACAAATATCTTTTCCGCGAACTTGGTAAATGTACTGAAGTTCGGTATATTTTTTTACAACATTCGACCAATTTTCGAGTATCTTTTTATTTTGATGGTCCAAATAAACTTCTTTTTCTTTGATTAAATTCGAAATAGGTAATTTTGATGTTTCGTCTTTTAATAAATCCGATGTTTTTTTAAGAGATTGAAGTGTATCTGCGATTTGTGCCTGTTTTTCGCTCCAATCGTTATATTTTCGAACGGTTTCCGATATTTCGGACAAATAACGTGTTCTTTGCGGCGGAATTATAATCACATCGCTCGACATTTCGGCTTGTATGGCTTGTTTTTCGGGTAACAGGAAACCGAATTTTTCTGAAAGTTTTTTGATGATTTCTTTATATAAAACATTTACTCCGTGGTCGTTGAAACGTGAGGCAACGGTTCCGAAAACCGGCATCGAATCCAAATCTATGTCGAACAGTTCATTGTTGCGTTGATATTGTTTTTTCACATCACGGAGTGCATCTGCGGCACCGCGTTTGTCGAATTTGTTGATGGCAATTAAATCGGCAAAATCCAACATATCAATCTTTTCCAATTGCGTAGCTGCACCGTATTCGGGAGTCATTACGTACAATGTTAAATCGCTGTGCTCGGTGATTTCGGTGTCCGATTGTCCGATTCCGGAGGTTTCGAGAATGACTAAATCGTATCCGGCGGCTTTTACTATTTCAACAGCGTCTTTTACGTATGGCGACATCGCCAAATTTGCCTGCCGAGTGGCAAGGGATCGCATATAAACATTCGGGCGGCTGATGGCATTCATGCGAATGCGATCGCCGAGCAATGCACCTCCTGTTTTGCGTTTTGTGGGATCTACCGAGATGACGGCAATTGATTTTTTGGGTGCATTTTCGGTATATCGACGAACCAATTCATCGACCAAAGAGGATTTTCCTGCTCCACCGGTTCCGGTGATGCCCAGAACGGGGATTTTTTTTTGTTTCGCTATTTCGCGAATTTCGCTCATCGTATTATCTGATTCAGCAGATATATTTTCGACACAAGAAATGAGTCGGGCTATGGATTTTACATCTTTTTCCGAAACTTTTTTTACAATGTTTTCGGGAATTTCAGAAATGGAATAATCCGATTTTTGGAGCAAATCGTTAATCATGCCTTGCAGTCCCATTTGGCGACCGTCGTCGGGCGAATAGATGCGTGCAATGCCGTATTCCTGCAATTCTTTGATTTCCGAAGGAAGAATTACGCCTCCGCCCCCGCCGAAGATTTTGATGTTTTGGCGACCGTTTTCTTTAAACAAATCGTACATGTATTTGAAAAATTCGATATGCCCACCTTGATATGACGTAATTGCAACAGCCTGAGCATCTTCCTGTATTGCACAATCGACAATTTCCTGTACCGAACGGTTGTGTCCCAAGTGAATAACTTCGGCACCTGATGCCTGAATAATGCGTCGCATGACGTTGATAGAAGCATCATGCCCATCGAAAAGGGAAGCGGCTGTTACGATTCTGACATTATTTTTGGTTTGATAGCGAACGGGATTTTCCATTTATTAAGTCGATTTAAAGGTATAAATTTTTATGCAAAGGAAATAAAAAAACAGACGGATTTGGTCAGAAAATCAAAAAAATATTAGTATGCAAACGATTTAGCCAAAAAAAAATAAGCAATTGAATATGAGTTTATAATCGCAGATTATTTATACTACCTTAAATCCGCATGTGTTTTTATATATTATGAGTTCAGTTTAAAAAGTCATAAAGTAGAAAGTTTATAAAGTTATAATACTGAAAATAAGGACTTTAAGTCAAATTTACATCTTTACATAAATTACTGATTATGAACGATTTTTACACTTTTCACTTTCAAACTTTATACTTTTTATACTTGGCTCATAGAATAAAAATTATTTTTTTTCAAAAAGGATATATCGATTTTCAATTTAAAACAAGATTTTCGACATTCTTATCCAAATATTCTGTCGAAATAAAATCAATATCATATAAAAAAGGATAACCGGCAGATTTTTTGCAGTTTTACGAATTATAATTCAATATTTTCTACCGATTCCGAAATTCACGCCAAAAATTCTGAAATTCATGCTGTTTTTGTAAAATCATAAAAAAATTCTCAAATGCGACCAAATTTTCAACGATTACAACAGCAAGCAGAATCGTTTATTCCGTTCACACGGTGGATTAGAACCTATTCGATAAAATTTTTGGGCTACGATTCTATTTCCGGACTCACTTTGGCGGCTTATGCCATACCGGTATCCATGGCATACGCTACACTTGCAGGTTTGCCGCCACAATACGGAATTTACGGCTATGTCTTGGGCGGTTTATTTTACACCTTCTCAGGCACAAGCCGACAACTTGCAATTGGTCCCACATCAGCCATTTCATTAATTATCGGAGCAACACTTTCGAGCTTGGCAGACGGCAGTATCCAACATTGGTTGAATGTTGCTTCGCTCACAGCATTGGTTTTTGCAGCATTGAGTGTTGTGTTTTATATTTTCAAACTAAGCAGTATCATTCATTTCGTCAGCGATACGATATTGCTCGGATTCAAAGCCGGTGCGGCAATAGCAATTGCAATGACTCAATTGCCCAAACTTTTCGGATTGCCGGGCGGGGGCGAAAGTTTTTACAGAAGATTCATACTTTTTATTCAACAGATACCCGAAACGAATATTTATGTTTTCATGTTTGGCGTTGCGGCAATCGGCTTGATAATCGGCGGCGAGAGATTGTTTCCTCATAAACCAATCACAATCGTTGTTGTCATTATTTCGATAGTTATTATGTCGATAACACCGCTTGCCTCAACAGGGTTCAAAACTGTTGGCAATATCCCTTCGGGCTTTCCCGAATTGCATTTTCCGACATTTACTTTAATGGATTTGCAGACAGCAATTCCTCTGGCATTAGCAAGTTTTCTGTTGGCTTTTGTCGAAAGCATTTCGGCAGCCCAAACCTTGGCACACAAGAACGGCTACGAAGTCGATGCCCGAAAAGAAATGCTTGCACTTGGTTTTGCCAATTTAGGCGTTTCGCTCGGTGGCGGATACCCTGTCAGCGGCGGTCTGTCACAATCTGCGGTAAACGACGGAGCCGGTGCAAAAACGCCGATGTCGCTGCTGTTTGCTTCATTTTTCATATCACTCTGTTTATTATTTTTAACAGGCTTGCTCAAAAATCTGCCTCTTGTCATTTTAGCCGCAATCGTTCTGGTTGCTGTCAAAGGATTGGTCGATTTTAAGGAATTTAAACGTTTATATAAAATCAATCGTTTCGACCTCTTTGTTGCCTCTACTGCACTTGTGAGCGTTGTTATTTTTGGAATATTGCAGGGCGTTATCATTGCTGCCGTAGCTTCGCTGATATTGATGATAAAAGCAGTGTCGAATCCGCACGTGGCATTTTTAGGAAAAATTCCCGACACAACACGCTATTCCGATTTCAAACGACATCACAAAAACGAAGAAATTCCGGGCATATTGATTTTCAGAGTCGAATCCTCGCTGTGGTATTTCAATGTATCGAATGTATATACCACAATTTGGACAAAAATACTGGCTTCGGACGCTTCTCTCGAATTCGTCATTTTCGATTTAAGCACTTCTGCATCAATCGATTCGAGCGGAGCACAATTTATCAAAAAACTGTATTTGAATTTGAAAGAAATCAATATCCAACTTAAAATAGTCGAAGCCCATTCCGAAGTACGAGATATTTTACGCTTGGAAGGCATCGAACACCTTTTGGGACACGTAAGCCGTCGAGAATCGGTTCACGATATTGTAACCTCCTTTCTTGAAGAACATCAAGCTGTAAAAAAAGAAATTTTGTTATAACTATTTATTAGAATATATCACCACTACTCCTATTGCAATATTCATTCCATAAAAATTATTATCCTATGAATCGCAATTTTGTTAATTTCATGTTTTTTATGCTGATATTGATGTCTGCTTGTCGGCAAACACCAACAAAACAATCCGAAAAAGATATGCTGTCGCATGTTCCCGAATGGTCGAAAGAAACAGTTTGGTACCAGATATTTGTAGAGCGATTTCGCAACGGCGACCCATCGAACGACCCAAAACCAATAGACCTCTACGGAACCTATCCCGACACGGTTCCGGCAGATTGGAATATAACCCCGTGGAACCACGACTGGTATCAAGCTGAACCTTGGTTTGCACACACCGGTTTGAAAGATAAGTGGAACAACCTTCAACTTCGCAGATATGGCGGTGATTTGCAGGGAGTTCTCGACAAATTGGATTATGTGAGCCAATTAGGCATTCGGGCAATTTATTTTAATCCGCTCAATGATGCTCCGTCCTTGCACAAATACGATCCTCGCTATTGGCATCATATCGACCGAAATTTCGGACCCAATCCGCAAAAAGATGCTCAAACAATGAAAACCGAAAATCACGACAATCCTCAACAATGGCAATGGACCGAAGCCGATAAATTATTTCTGAAAGTGATTGCAGAATGTCATAAACGTAACATTCGTGTTGTACTTGATTATTCGTTCAACCATACAGGGCGGGAATTTTGGGCATTTAAAGATGTTCGGGAAAACGGCATAAATTCTCGTTATGCCGATTGGTATCAAATTGATACATTCGATATTCCGGAAACTGCCCGTAACGAATTTTATTGTAAAGGTTGGGCAGGAATAGCGGCATTGCCCGAAATGAAAAAAGACATCATTGGGCAAAAAATCGAAATGCCTTTCGAAGGAAATTTGCACAGTGCGGAAGCAAAACAGCACATTTTTTCGGTAGCCCGCCGCTGGATTGACCCAAACGGCGACGGAAAGTTCGATGACGGTGTGGACGGATATCGGCTCGATGTGGCGGGTGAAGTACCTATGGATTTTTGGCGTGAATTTCGGAAAGAAGTAAGGAAAATAAATCCCGATTTTTATATCGTGGGCGAAATTTGGTGGCAAAAGTGGCCAAATACCCTCCTCTACCCTATTCCATTTCTGCAAGGCGATATGTTTGATGCCGTGATGAATTACCGTTGGTTTCAGGAATCCTACAATTTTTTCGCCAATCAAAAAAATCTTAGTACACCGAGTCAATTTGCAAAAGGTTTGCATATGGTAACACACAATATTGACACTGCTCAACTCGAAGGCATGATGAATTTGGTTGCAAGCCACGATGCCCCCCGTATTTCGACAACACTTTACAATAAATCGCGTTATAAATTTCGTGAAAAACCAACCGAAGACCCTGCCTACAAAATCGACAAACCCGATGAAGGAACAATAAAAATTCAAAAAATGGTATTAATCCATCAATTTACCTTTATCGGCAGTCCGCATATTTATTACGGCGATGAAGCGGGAATGTGGGGTGCCGACGACCCGGATTGCCGCAAACCAATGGTTTGGAGCGACATTGTTTACGATAATGAAACGCATCACCCTCTCAATGCAGCAAGAAAAACTGACGAAGTAAAACCGGATACATCTCTCCTATCCTTTTACAAAAAATTGATTCGCCTGCGAACCGAAAATCCAATATTTGCTTTTGGAAATTTTAAAATTTTAATTGCCGACGACTTAAAAGATGTTTTTGTGTATTCGAGAGATTATCAAAATAAAAAGGCAATTGTCTGTTTTAATCATTCAAAAATAACGCAATCGATTGTAATAGAAAATGTTTTAAAATCAAAATTCAGAGATATTTTTTCCGGAAAAATTATAAAATCCGAAAATAATAAAATATCAATTTCTCTGCCTTCCGAAGAGGCATTTGTTTTGTTGAGCGAATAAAAAATTGTTTTTTTTAACAGGTATTTCTATCTATTCCGTAAAAGGACGAATTTTAAGTTCAATATCATAATTGGCAAAGGTTAATTTGTCGTATTTTTTAATTTCCTTTGCACGAAAATTCTTTAACAATCGATTTCGACAGAGTATTTTCAAGATAAATTATCTCCTTTTTTCAAATATCTATTTTACAACAATTTAACACTACACAACATGCGAGATTTAGAGATATTGATGAACCCCAACAAGTTGGTAACACATTTGCAAAAACCTTCCTCAGAATTTACGAAATACGACATCATTAAATTCATTTATGATAACAAGATAGAGATGTTGAATTTCAGATATGTAGCCCAAGACGGGAAATTGAAGGCACTGAATTTCGTTATCACGGGCAAAGATTATCTCGAATCGATACTATCAACGGGCGAACGAGTGGACGGTTCGAGTTTGTTTTCCTACATCCATGCCGATTCGAGCGACTTGTATGTTATTCCGAGATTCAGCACGGCATTTGTAAATCCGTTTTCCGAAACCCCCACACTCGATATTCTGTGTTCATTTTATACCCGCGACGGCAAGCCATTGGAAAGTGCACCGGAATATATTCTGCGAAAAGCTCATAAAGATTTTCAACAAGCCACAGGCTATACTTTCAAGGCAATGGGCGAATTGGAATATTATGTAATCAGCACAAAAAACGATTTATATCCAAGCATCGACCAAAAAGGCTATCATTCGTCGGAACCGTTTGCCAACAACGAAAATTTGCGTTTGGAAGCGATGAAATTAATTGCCCAATGCGGCGGTAAAATAAAATACGGGCATTCGGAAGTCGGCAATTTCAGCACCGAAACCCACAGATACGAGCAACACGAAATCGAATTTACTCCCGTAAACGCCGAAGAAACGGTGGACCAACTCGTGATTGCGAAATGGATTATTCGTATGCTGGGTAAAAAATACGGTGTGGTGGTGAGTTTTGCTCCCAAAATTACCGTAGGAAAAGCCGGAAGCGGACTTCACATTCATTTTCAAATCAATAAAGGCGACAAAAATTTAATGACCAACGACAAAGGGTTGTCGGATATTGCCAAAAAAGTGATTGCCGGTATTTTAGATAAAGCACAGTCGCTCACAGCTTTCGGAAATACCATTCCGGTTTCGTACCTTCGTTTGGTTCCGCATCAGGAAGCTCCAACCATGGTTTGTTGGGGCGACAGCAACCGCTCGGTTTTGGTTCGTGTGCCTTTGGGCTGGATTGCAAAAACGCACATGATAAAAGATGCCAATCCTCAGGAACGCGGCGAAGTGCCTTATATTCCGGGCAAACAAACCGTTGAATTACGTGTTCCGGACGGGTCCGCCGATTTGTATCATCTACTGTCGGGAATGATTATGGCTGCAAAAGACGGAATTTTGTCGGATAAATCGCTTCAACGTGCCGAAGATTTGTATGTAAATGTCAATATTTTTCGTAAAGAAAACGAAAACATTCTCAAACGCTTGGTGGCACTGCCTGCAAGTTGTTCCGAATCGGCAGATTTTTTGGAAAAAGACCGCAATTTTTACGAACAAAATAGCATTTTCCCGTCCGGCACGATTGATTTATTTATCAAAAAACTCAAATCGTATCAAGACGAAAATTTAAGTGAAAAATTATTCGGAAACAATGTTGAAATTAAAAAATTGGTCGATGAATATTTACATTGTATGTAATTAATTGACAATTGACAATGGAAAATTGACAATTAATTATCCATTGTCAATCGTCCATTGTCCATTGTCCATTGTAAATTGTCCATTGATTACATCTGTTTTATCAATTCTGTAATAATTTTGGTCATTTTAGGTTCTACCGAACCGGCAACGTTTTGAACTTCTTCGTGTGTTGTTTCGCCCAATGGGTCTATGGGTGCACTCCCGTTTGTGATAACCGACATTCCGAAAACTTTCATGCCTTGATGGTGTGCTACAATCACTTCGGGAACAGTGGACATTCCGGTGGCATCGGCACCGAATAATCGAAACAATTTATATTCCGATTTTGTTTCCAATGTAGGACCTGTACTTCCGATATAAACACCTTTTTCGATGGCAATATTGTTGTCTTTGGCAATTTTTTCGGCTTTTTCGATAAATTCGGCACAATACGGCTTACTCATATCCGGAAATCGAGGACCGAAATCATCTAAATTTTTGCCGCGAAGCGGATTTTCGGGAAAGAAGTTGATATGGTCAGTGATTATCATCAAAGCACCTGTTTGGAAAGCAGGGTTTAAACCGCCGGCAGCATTGGAAACAATGAGATTTTTAACCCCCAAAAGTTTCATCACCCGAACGGGAAAAGTAACGTCTTTCATGCCATAACCTTCGTAATAATGGAAACGACCCTGCATGGCAACAACATTTTTACCGCCAAGTGTGCCAAAAATCAATTTCCCGGAATGTCCTTCAACTGTCGATACCGGAAAATTCGGTATATCTTTATACGAAATTGCCGTTGCGTTTTCAATTTTATTTCCCAAACCGCCTAAGCCGCTTCCTAAGATAATGCCGGTTTCCGGTTCTGTTTTGATTTTTGTTCTGATAAATGCCGCTGTTTCTTTGATTTTTGTCAACATGTTTTTAATGATTTGATGTGTTTTCTGTTTTAATATCGTAAAATCATGATTTATATCTCATTGAAAATGGAAAATTTCCTACAAAATTCTAATAACAATAAAATCCATTCTCAAATTTCACTTTTTTAAAAGCATTAAAGTAAAAAAGCGGACTAAATTAAAACATTTTCATATTAAAATCTAATCTTCATATGATATTTACAGTACTCCTTTTTAAATATTTGTTTAAAATATAGTTAAATTATTGAAAATAAACAATTTTCAATTTATAAAAAAATATTTGCATCGCAAACGTTTTAAATAATAGATTTTGAGGTTTAATTCATATTATTTAATTTTGGCAAATTTTACTCTTTTAATTTTATTTTATGAAAAATCTTATTCTTTATTTTTCCGTTTTAACCATTATATTAAGTTCTTGTTACGACAGTAAAAAAAATAATGCCGATTTGATTATCCGAAATGGCATCGTTGTTACGATAGACTCCACCGGACACATCTATCCGAAGGGAACAGTGGTAATAAAAGCCAATAAAATTATTGATATTGGCTACGATTCAGTGTTGAGCGAAAAATATCATGCCGATAACATAATCGATGCTCAGGGCAAAATTGTAATGCCGGGCTTTGTAAATGCCCACACACATATTGCCATGTCACTTTTTCGCGGCTTAGCAGATGATTTGAAACTTCAGGATTGGTTGCATAAATACATTTTCCCTGCCGAAACAAAATTCGTTGATTCGTCGATGATTACTATCGGCAGCGAATTGGCAATGGTCGAAATGCTGCATTCGGGAATCACTTGCTTCAACGATATGTATTTCTACGAAGACCTCACAGCACAAATGTGTTGCAAAATTGGAATGCGTGCCATTTTGAGCGAAAGTTTAATAGATTTTCCGGTACCCAACGCCAAAAATTATAAAGAAAGTATGGACTATACACGAGGTTTGGAAGAAAAATATAAAGGCAACGAACTTGTTACTATCGGTGTTGCAGCCCATTCGCCTTATACCTGTTCGCCCAATCTTTTAAGAAAAGCAAAAAAATTAGCCGATGAATTTCACGTTCCGTTTCATATTCATGTTTCGGAAACGAGCTGGGAAGTTGATACGATTACAGCCCAATACGATAAAACACCGATTGAATATCTCGACAGTATCGGAGTTCTCTCAAACAACGTGATTGCCGCTCATTGTGTGTGGCTGTCGCCGAAAGACATCAGAATTATTGCCCGCCGCGGAGTGGGCGTGGCTCATAATCCGGAATGCAACATGAAAATCTCGAGCGGCGTAGCTCCCATTCCGGAACTTCTCAAAGCACATGCCGAAGTAGGTCTGGGAACCGATGGTCCGGCAAGTAACAACAATTTAAACATGATACAGGAAATGCACACCATGGCATTGATTCACAAATTGAATAAAATGAATCCGACCGTTGTTCCGGCAGAACAAGTTGTGCGAACAGCAACCATCGGCAGTGCCAAGGTGCTGGGTTTGGATAAAAAAATAGGTTCACTCGAAATCGGTAAATATGCCGATATTATCCTTATCGACACCAACAATGCAAATACAACTCCGATGTACAATGTGTATTCGAATCTGGTTTATGCCTCGTTGGGCAGCGAAGTGAGTGATGTTATTATCAACGGGAAAGTTGTGATGAAAAACAAAAAAATATTGACAACAAACGAAGAAATTGTAATGAGTTCGGCGAATAAATTTGCCGAAAAACTAAAAAAAGAATTGCTCGATAAAAAATAAGACGCTTATCCCGGATAATACCTAAAATGATATTTTGAAATATTTTTTTATTTTTGAGACGACCGCAAGTCGTCTCTACACAACATACAGAAAGTTCTGCACGTAGAGACGTGTTGCACACATCTCAAAAAATATTTTTTTTCACTGTTTTACAATAAGATACAAATTTTACAAACTATATAGGTAATAATCGGGATAAGCATTATAAATAATAATATGGGAAGGATTTTTTTAATCACTTCAACCAAATTAAAAAAGAACTCGGAATTTCCGAGTTCTTTTTTTTGATAAAATATGCTAGGAAAAAACACATCAAACGTTTGCGGTTTCGTTTGCACAAATATATTCTTTCAAATCCTTGATATTTTGAACTTTCCATTGTAATTTTACATATCAGACATCTTCTGTCTGCGACCGAAAAAAAAATTTTTTACTAAAATATTTACACATAACACATTCATTATGAGAAATATAAAAGCACTAATTCCAATTTTCACACTATTTACGGTTTTATTGTTATTTAACACAAAAACCAAAGCACAAATTTATGCACCCGAAGGCTTAAACATGCCCGGCAGTTGGAACAGTTGGACAAACCCTCCGACAAATTTAGCCTTTGCCGGCAACACTCAAACAAGCGGCGGACGTGTTGGAATAATATCCAATTTATCAACCCAACCCTATCAAACCATTTTTTCAACACCAGCAGATGTAGCTGCCGGAGCGTATGAATTTGCTTTTTCAAGCGGCCCGTCCACAGATTATTGGGCAAATAAATGGACAAACGGAACATTTACAATGAACTCGCTCGAAAATTTAACGTTTAATTCGTCAGTTAATAACACGACTACCCTAAATAATAATAAATATTATGTTATGAACTGGGAAAACAGCGGTTATGTTGCCTCACGTGCTATTTTTATGGAACTTTCTGCACAACCTGTAAGTTTTACAAACATTACCCGAACTCCTCAACTGGTTCAAACCGGTGAAACCGTTACAGTAACTGCCACGTTGAGCGGCTCAAAATCCACAGAAGAAAAAATCTATCTGCGATATACGACCAATGCTTGGGCAAATTCAACATTGGTTGCATTTAATGTTTCGGGAACAACGGCAACAGCCGATATTCCGGCACAAAGCTCAGGAGCAATCGTAGAATATTACGCATTCAGCACCGTAATTTCCTCTCCGGCTGCCGATTTCGATTTATACACAATTCATTTTATCAACAGCAATGGCGATAATTACACATACACCGTAGGTCAAGAAATAACCTGCGATTCGCAAACTGCTCTGATTACAACATCACCCGTTTTTCCGATAGAAGACCAAGCTGTTACAATTGCGTTTAATGCCGCACTCGGAAACCAAGGACTGATTGGATATACAGGAACTGTTTACGCACACACGGGGGTGATTACGAATCTGAGCACATCAAATTCCGACTGGAAACACACCATTGGAACATGGGGCAATAACACTACTCAACCTTCACTTACAAATGTAGGAACCGACTTATATCAATTAACAATATCCAACATCAGGACGTTTTACAGCGTAACCGAACCGACAGAAACCATCGAAAAAATGGCTTTCGTATTCCGCAGTGCAACAGCTACTTCCGGTGTTTGGAAAGAAGGCAAAAATACCGACGGCTCGGATATTTTGGTCGAAGTGTATTTGAATCAACTTAACGTAAAAATATTATCTCCAAACAGTCAAGCACCGATTATTGAAACAAGTGATATTGTGCCGATTTGTATCACAGGTCTCAACTCGGAAAGCATAAAAGTCTATTTCGATACAGATTTAATTACGACCGAAACAACAGAAAACATTACTTTACCCTTAATTGCTTCGGAATATTCGGGCGGGCAACACAATATCATTGCCGTGGCATCGAAAGCCGGCGAAACCGATGTTCGCGACACAGTTTCGATTTTCATACGCGAAAATCAGGCTCCACAGGAAGTTCCGGTTGGTATGAAAAAAGGAATTAATTACAATACCAACGGCACTTCGGTAACATTAGTCTTAAACGACCCTGCAAAATTAAAGCAATTTGTATTTGTTGTGGGCGATTTCAATAATTGGACTCCCGACAACGAAAGTTACATGAAACGCAATGCAGCCGGCGATTACTATTGGACTACAATCACCGGATTGACTCCGGAAACGGAATATGCCTATCAATATTATATCGATGAAGAGCTGAAAATTGCCGACCCATATTGCGACAAAGTTCTCGACCCGTGGAACGATAAATACATCACGTCAGCAACATACCCAAACCTAAAACCCTATCCGACAGAAAAAACCACAGGAATTGTGAGTGTTCTCGAAACTCAGCAGCCTGATTACGATTGGGTTGTCGATAATTTTACGCCGGTTGCCGTTGGAACAACTCAATCGAATTTAGTGATTTACGAGCTGCTGATACGCGATTTTGTTTCTTCGAGAGCAATCAAAGACGTACAGGCAAAATTAGATTATCTCCAAGAATTAGGTGTCAATGCCATTGAATTGATGCCTTTCAACGAATTTGAAGGCAACGACAGTTGGGGTTACAACCCTTCATTTTATTTTGCACCGGATAAAGCCTACGGAACCAAAAACGACTACAAAGCCTTTATTGATGCGTGCCACCAAAGAGGCATTGCCGTGATTATGGACATGGTACTGAATCATTCGTTCGGACAATCGCCTATGGTTCAAATGTATATGGACGCAAGCTACAACCCGACTGCCGAAAACCCGTGGTACAACGAAGTTGCGACGCACCCGTACAGCGTTGGGTCCGATTTCAATCACGAAAGCCTTTCGACACGTCAATTTTGTAAAGATGTAATGACGTATTGGATGACCGAATATAAAATTGACGGCTACCGATTCGACCTCTCGAAAGGATTTACTCAATTCAACTCGGGTGGAAACGTTGGACTTTGGAGTGATTATGACCAAACAAGAGTAAATATTTGGGAGGATTATAAAAACCATATCAAAACGGTGAATCCGAATGCTTATGTTATTTTAGAACATTTATCGGACAACGACGAAGAAGTTGTATTAGCAGGTATGGGTTTGATGCTCTGGGGCAATATGAACAAGAATTTTAATCAAAATACCATGGGCTGGACAACGGATTGCGATTTTTCGTGGGCAAACTATGCAGCACGCGGCTTTTCGTATCCCAATTTAATTCCGTACATGGAAAGCCACGATGAAGAACGCTTGATGTACAATAACATCACCAACGGGGCTTTGGGAACAGAATCTTTAAATACGGCACTTGCCCGGACTTCGGCTATTGTCCCTTTCTATTTCGGCATTCCGGGACCTAAAATGATTTGGCAATTCGGCGAATTGGGCTACGATTTCAGCATCAACCGCTGCTCGAACGGAACCATCAGCGAGGATTGCAGAACATCGGCAAAACCCGTACGTTGGGATTATTTTACGGTAGCTGAACGGAGAGCTTTGTATCAGTCCTACCAAAACATGAGTTATTTGAAGACCAATTACGAAACATTCCGAAACGGAACCTATTCTGCCGACCTTGATGAATTGGGAAAAAGAATGTGGATTTCGCATTCTTCGCTTAATGTGGCAATTTCGGCAAATTTTTCAACTTTAACCTTCGATATGCAACCTTCGTTTCAACACGACGGAACGTGGTACGATTATTACACGGGGCAAAGTTTTACGGTTTCCAATCCAGGTGGACATACAGAAACCTACGAACCCGGCGAATTTCATGTATATATCGACCAACCCGTTTCGCACCCGGTAACCGATATAAATAATGATTTGACGAATTTTGATAACATTTTAGTTTATCCGAATCCAACGCAGGGCATTCTGAATATTAAAGCAGATACTAACTTTGATTTATTGATTTACGATATTTCGGGCAGATTAATGAAAACCACAAAAACATCAAAAAATACAAGTCTGGATATTTCAAATTTGAAAAAAGGAATTTATTTCTTTAAATTTATGAATGACAATTTACAAACAGTAAAGAAAATCACGGTGAATTAGGATTGTTTCAGATTAAAAGCGGCAAGCATTACGTGAAAATGCTTGCCGCAATTGTTGAGGGCGAAAAGTTTTAATAATTACAGGGAATGATTCAATTTCGTTTAGTTAAGAAATGTATTTGCTGTTCGGCTTCGGCTCTGCCTAAGTCGAAGATATCATGACAGGCTCTGTCTGTCAAAGCAAGGCAGAGCTTTGCAAAATAAGCCCGACTGAGATAGAGCCTCAGCCGAACACTTGCTTAACTAAACAACATTACATCAAATTCTACAAAAAATCCTTTTTGCGATTTTGTTTTTTTTCGGCATTCTTTTTTTTCCCTTCCAAACGATTCAATTGTACGGCACGCGGTATTTTTGTGGGTTTTCGCTTTTTTTCGGGTTTAAAAGCTATCGACAACATTTCGTAGAATTTCCGAATACAGTCGATTTTATTTTCGAGCTGACTGCGAGATGTTTGCGATGTTATCGACAAAATTCCTTCCTTCGAGATTTTATGTTCGTATTTTAGTCTGATTTTCGTCTTTTCTTCTTCGGATATCAAGTTCGATTTTATAACATCAAATCGCAATTCTACACGTGTTTCGGTTTTGTTCACATTTTGCCCACCCGGTCCGCTGCTACGAGAGGTGATAAATTCAAATTCGGCTTCAAAATTAAGGTCTTCAATCATAAGTCTTCGTTTTTTTGGCATTCAATATCCGGTTTCATCAACACACCTTTGTTGTGTTTTCCGTCTATTTTAATGCAAATTTGTTTTTCAAAACGAATGTGTCTAAGAAATTCATCTTCATAAATTGCTTCTTGTTGGTTCAAAAAATCGAGATCATAAAAACCGTCATTTCGATACGGGTTTATAGTAAAATAGCCAACTTTGAACGATGTTAGATTCTGAAAAAAGTGAGTTCCCTGACTTGGGTCGATACGGTAGTTGTTTAAGCCCGACTCCACAATCAGCCTTGCTCCCGATATTTGCGACCATTTCACGGGAATTCCCAACCACGAATCGCTCGAACCCCAACGCCCCGGACCGATGAGAACGAAATTGCGGTTTTCGGCTGTCAGTTGATTATTCAGACGTTCGATAACAGGAACGATTTTGATGTTATTTTCCGAGCCGAATGATTCGGTTTTCACATAAATCAAATCATAGATTTCTTTGACAAAACCATTGCCCAAAACCATTGAGGAGCTTATAATGGTTGCATCTTTTTCAATATTTTCGACATTCACATCGAGCTCTTCGTTATCTTCAACAATCGGTCGAATTTGCAAGAGGTTAAAAACGGGTAAATTGCCGTTTTCCGGATGTAGGTTTACCGCAAATTCAAGTTCTACCGGATTGTTCATGGCTTCGCTGCACAATTTGAGCACTTTTTGAAGAATTTCGGCAAGCGGAAAACTTTTGTGTTTCAGCACGTTGGCAAATGTTATCAAACGTTTCCCTTCATACATTCGCCCTTCTTTGACGGTGTTGTCGCGATAATCGTAAACCGATGAAATATCGTACAACGAGCCGTCTTTTTCGGCTTCGTCTATGGGCTGTTCTATAATGTTAATGCCTTCATCGACCGAAGGTTTAAATTTAGTCCAATCCAAATCCAGCGACGAAAAATGACGTTGGGTTTCGGATAATGCAGCATTTGGAGAAGACAATTGCAGAATTTTTTGTGGATATTTTGGCGAAAATCGAATTGTTTTTTTCCCTTCAACAATATGCCGCCCTAAGCCCAATGCCACATTGGCTATTCCATCTTCCGATTTTTCGAGTTCTATCGGATAAAAATTGACGCTTCGGGCAACACCCGAAAAACTTGGATAAAAGCGATTCCCGTAGCGATTTCCGCAAACTTCCTGCAAGACGATGCCCATTTTTTCTTCGTCAATTAAATTCGATGTTGCAAGCATGTATGCTTTCGTCCCTTTGAAAAATACCGAAGCGTAAACACATTTTACGGCTTGTTGCAATTGTTCTAAATTGGTTGCAAAATCCGGTGCCGCATTGGAAATCATAAATGTTGAATAAACACCCGCAAATGGCTGGTAATGAGAATCTTCTAAAACGCTTGATGAGCGAATGGCTATGGGATTTTTTGCTGCTTCCAAGAATTTTTCCAAATCCGGAACAATATCATCGGGCAATCGGCTTGCGATAAAACGGTCTAAAATCTTGGAATTGTCCAAATCAGACAAAGCAAAGTGTTGCAAGTTATTGATTTCTATAAATTTATCGAATACTTCGGTACTTAATACCACGGTGCGAGGAATGCGAACGTTCACATTATCAAACATTTCCAGTTCCGGATTTTTTTTTATCAAGTTATCCAGAAATGCCAATCCGCGTGCTTTCCCACCAATGTATCCGTTGCCGATACGTGAAAAAATGAACAGTTCATCGTACGAATTTCGATTAAATTTAGCAATCATACCACGAGCAATGCTTTTTCGATAGTTGGATATGGCATTACTCAAAAACACACGAACTTCCATTAAGTTTTGAAAATCGTCTTTCGAGACTTGACGCACCAACTCGGCAATCGGAAATACTGCCCGTGCATTGAGCCATTTTGAGAAATGATTTCGTGTGATATGATATTCAAAACTATTGTCGGGTATCTCGAAAATCCATTTCTGCAAAGACTGTAAATCCTCAGCTTCGCCAATGGTTTTCTTTGTTTTTGGGTCTTTAAACTTAAAGACGCCGAATGCAAAATATTCGTTGATAAATTCCGACAGTTCGGTGGACAGCGTTTTGGAATATTTGTGCATAAACCCAACATTCAAATCATCGGCTGCTATTTTATTCGACAAATCCGACGATTGCAATAAGATGGGTAAGAAACGATCGTTTTCTTTTAATTTTTCTATAAATTTGATGCCTGCTTTGTCATCGAGATTGCCGTTTCGGGGATATTTTGTATCGGAAATAACACCGAGTAAATTATTTTGATATTTATCGTACATTTCAACTGCTTGCTCGTAGTTACGAGCTAAAAGTAATTTTGGGCGACCCCGCATTCGCAACATTTGAGCATTTGCATTCAATCCTTCTTTCATAAATTTTTTGGATTGCGAGAGTATCATTTTATAGATATTGGGCAGATAACTCGAATAATAGCGTACCGAATCTTCTACAAGTAAAATTGCCTGAACGCCTCCTGTGAGAATATCGTGTTCGGCATTGTTTTGGTCTTCAATTAACTTAATAATTGCCAAAAGAATATCGGCATGTCCCAACCAACTGAAAACATAGTCGATACCGCTTAAATCTTCTTTGCTCAAACGCAAAGATACTTCGCGGGAGAAAGGCGTCAGTACAACGACCGGCTTTTCCGGGAATTTATTTTTAATAGCTTGGGCAAACTGAAAAACATCTGACTGTCCACCAACGTTTAACATGCTGATAACAAGGTCGATATACGTTCCGTTTAGCACACGCATTGCTGTTGCTGCATCTTTGGCATGTATTATTCGAGGCGGATATTCTAAATTCAACGAGTTGTATTCGTTGAATAATTGCTCTTCGATGCGTCCGTCTTCTTCCAAACCAAAATAATCGTACTCGCTCGAAACTAATAATACTTTTGAAATGCGGGTTTTCATCATTTCATTGAACGGTGTTTCGGCAAATCGAAACGAATTATATAATGAGGGTTTTTTCATAAATGGATTGATTTCGGAATGCTTGAAAAATATATTTTAATCGCTGACAGTATTCTTGAATTTGGATTTAAAATCGTTCCAAAGGACTTTTTTATAATCATTGTCGCCATAATAATGCAAAATGGGTTCGAGCATTTGAGGTGTTACAAAATTGCGAATTTTTTCGAGAACTTTACCATTTTCGTCCAAAACAATGAAAGCCGGAAAAATCATTTGTCCGTCCAAAGCTGCAATTGGTAGTTGGTGATATTTATAGGGTTGATTTTCGTTGATATATTGTTGTCCGAAAATTTTGAGGGTATCTTCTGTAAAAACATCAATATTAACACAATTGTATTTATCGTTCAAATAGCTTGCGATTGTCGAATTGTTAAAAATTTGGGTTCGCATCAAAGTACATGAAATTTTATTATAATTATAAAAATTCAGAAGCATTTTTTTTTGCACGCTTTTATTCTCTGCCGTTGCTTCATCAAGGGTTTTCCATTTTACCAAAAGTCGTGTCATCATTTGGGTTTTTCCGGGTGGATATCCTTTTTTATGAATTTTGAGCCAATCCGAATATTCAACCGATAAATCGATGTCTTCAGCATAATATATTAAGGGGCGAAATATTTCATCACGGTTTTTGAAGCCTTTAAACACGTGTCCCACTGCTTTTCGATTGAATATCACCATGGCAGGAAACGTATCGGGCTGAACGAGCAGTGTTTTGGTTAAATCGTTGTAAGGTGCATTGGTGATGGATTTGCCGTATTTTTGTCCGTTAAAAAATTGTAAACTGTCTGCCGTTTCGGCATCAATTTTTACGGGATAATACAGTATGTTGATATAATTTGCAACTTCCGGATTGGGAAAGGTTGTTTGTTCCATAACTCGGCACGAATCACAATTTTTAGTGTAAAAATAGATTAAAACCGGTTTTTGTTGTTTCGCAAACCGTTCGCCGACAGTTTCAAGTTTCAGCCATTTTATTGAATCCGTCAGATTTTGAGAAAAAGTGCCGATATTTTGAAAAATCAGCATAAATATAATAAAAACCGATTTTTTCATTTCTAAAGATTTTTGTAAAATGTTATTTTCGTTTGTTTTTAGTAGTTGCAAAGAATTTTTGAAGAACTTTGAACATATATAAACTATTCATTGTTTTTAAAAGTGAAAACACAGACGGTACAAAAAGATTTTAGTTTTTCATTT
>DYMH01000037.1 GCA_020721645.1 Draconibacterium orientale | reverse complement strand
TAATCAGTGTTTTCTGCAAAAATAAATATTATTTATGTAATTAAGTCTAAAAATTTTATCGTACAAAATATTAGAAACTTTTGCTTGGCGAGGTTTTCTCGGTATAAAATAAGTACAAATCACTAATTCATTAGTAAAAGAGTTGTGATAATCTTGTACATATAATTTAAAGACCGCCAAATTAATATGTAAAGTACAACCATTTTCTTCTTTACTTCCCCATCTGTCGATTAAATGCCAAGAAGAATAAATATCTTCAATTGTTTCCATTTTTTAATGTATTAATAAAATATTTATTTACAGTCGCAACTTAGCGTATAACACTAACGTATTATTAATTCTGATTCTGAATAATTATTCAAATTGAACTATGGAGTAGGCTGCTTGATTGAGTTTTCGGGAGAATTGATTGTTTTTATCGCTGATAAATTCTCTGCCTAAAATCCGGTCGTCATCGTGAACGATAAAAACGGTGTTGTCTTCCAAAACAGCTATTCCTTCGGCTTTGTGGGCAAAATGCAAAGGGAAATTTTCTTTCGTTCGAACCAGTATCGGTTTGGATTCTATTTCGAGTTTGTATTGCCCTCGCAATTGTTTGCCGATATTGAGTTTGTATTTTCGAGGGCGTTGTGAATATCGCATTTTTTGTTCTTTGAGCAAAAATTTTTTTAGAGGCACAATCCACAAATAAGCACCGACATCGATGTCGGTTTCGCCGTGCTCGTAACTCGTTAGGATATACAGTCGTTTGTTGAAAGTATCGTATTCCAAACTCGACAATCCCAAGGGGTGATTGAGCGAGGGGTCGATGTCTTTGGGGTTGAATTGAAAAACGATGCGGGGGCTGTCTTCAAAATAAAAAATATTGTTTTTTATCCCATAGTGAGCGCCGATTATTGTTACTGTGTAATCAAAATCCGTGTAACCGGTTCCTATTTCTCGAATACCAAAAAGAATAATATTTCCCGGCAGAGTGGCTAATCCTTCAATTTTGAAATATGGCGGACCGTCTTTGTATTTGAGCGAACGGAGGGCGTGTCGGAAAATCGGTCGCAAGCGAAGAGAACTTATTCCGGTGGTTTTGTATGTTGGGTATGCAATTTTTTGAGAATCGGGTTGCGAAGATTCACCGTAAATCAGCACGTTATAAGCATCGGTTGTGGCATCTTGTTCTTTGTAACGGTCGAAAGACGTGATTGCAAAGATGTATTTTTGATGTGGTGTGAGCGAGATGTCCTCATATTTACGGGCATTTTTTACAATTTCATTTCCAAGAAAAGTCGGTTTTCCAAATGGAATTTGATAGCTTAAGCAAAATATCGATGATGTGCCGGGTATGGGTTTATCATCGACAAACATTAATTGATTTTTATAGTATGTAACTCCGGAAAGTTCGCAGGAAACGAGTTTTCCGTTATCGTACGTCGTGTTTTCGGCAAAACACTCAAAACACCCTTCTTGTATGATTTCGGCATGATACAAAGGCGATGATTCACATTGAATAAAAAAACCGACAATTAAAAATAGGATAATCCGAAAAAATATTTTAAACATATTCAACTGCCGTTTTTTTACTTTTCAACTTCGTGCTTGATACTTAAATTTGTATTCCGATAACAATCATATCATCAACCTGTTCTTCTTTCCCGGATTTCATCCATTCTGTAATGGTTTCTTCGAGTATTTTTTTATGTTCCGAAAGTGTTTTGTCAAAATTTGCAACGAGAAGTTCTTTAAGCCGCTTAATCATAAATTTACTTTTCTTTTCGCTGCCAAATTGGTCGATAAGTCCGTCTGAAAATATAAAAATTCGGTCGCCCGGAATCAAATCGATGGTTTTTGTCGAAAATTGTTTGTTATCCTTAAAATAGACACCCACCGGCATTCGGTCTGCTTCTAACTTAATGAGCTCGATAGAATTATCGATGTTTCGTCGCAAGAGCAAACCCGGATTATTGGCTGCTGCAAAATTTAATGTTTTAAAATCCTTATCAAAAATACAGAGGGAAATGTCCATTCCGTCTTTTGTTTTTTTGCTTCCGGGTTGATTCAGGGCATCTATAACCCCGTCGCGCAGGCGATTGAGTATTTCTCCTGCCGGATTTTCAACAGGCAAATCCAATTCGATATTAATAATTTCGTTGAGCAACGATACTCCCAAAACACTCATTAATGCACCCGGAACTCCGTGCCCTGTACAGTCGGCGGCAACGGCAACGATTTTGTCGTTTTTTTTTGTAAACCAATAAAAATCACCGCTGACAATATCGCGGGGTTTGAAAAAAATAAAATGGTCTTTGAACAGTTCATTCGATAATTCAACAGCCGGAAGCAGTGCTTGTTGAATGTATCCTGCATAGGTAATGCTGTCGGTGATTTTATTTTTCTGTTCTTCAACTTTTTTCTTTTGGGTGTTGATTTCATTCATCGCCAGCTTAACCATTGTTAAATCGTTGTCGGTAGCTACTAAACTGACAATGTTTTTTTCAGCATCTAAAATCGGGAATAAATTGCGCTGAAACCAAATTTTGCTGCCGAACATGTCGCTTGTTTCGCCGGAATAGCCAATTTCACTCTTTTCGCTGATACATTTTTCGATATGAACGAGGTCTTTTTGGTTGTCGATAAAGGTTCTCAGATTATCCTTCGATGCCTTTTGTAAATCATCTAAGGAATAGCCGTAGAGACTTTTAAAACCTTCGTTTACCCAATTGATTGTGCCTTCGGGTGATGCAATGAGAACAGAATTTTCGACATTATCCAAAATTAACGACAGTTGTTCTCTTTGAAGCTTATTGACTCTTAATTCCCGCTGATTTTGTGCCGACTCTGTCATTATTTTTTTTATCTGCAATCGAAAAATATACGCAAGCAAAATTCCTGCAAAAAGAAAAAATAATGCCAAAAACAAGAACAAATATTTGTAGATTTTCTGTTCATCGGTTTGATATGTTGCATTTAACAATTTGGTTTGCAAATCGATTGATTCGTGAAACACTTTTTCTTGGGTTTGCGAAATGATGGGGTCGTTCGTATATTTTGCAGTATCTTTTTGAGCAAAGACGGATTGAGGATTTATTGTAAATATCGCATTAATAAAAAGGAAAAATAGGAAATAAGAAAGTCGTTTTTTTGAACCCTTATTCTTTGATATTTCCGAAAATTCTATCTTTGGGGATTGAGAAAAAAAGTGATATTTCATCATTGGCAACGAATTATTTTAAGAAGTGTATTTATAAATCAAACATTACAAATATACTTTGATTGATTGATTTTTTGATGTGCTGAAATGCTGATTGTTTTTATAAGTAACCGGACAGATTTATTTGTATATTATAATGTCCGTATTCTTATCAAAATCAAATTATTACTTCATTAACCATTAACAATTAATAATTAACCATTACTTTTCAAATAGTTATGGGCATCACTAAAAACTCAAACTTCTTCGTTATGCTCATTTTTCAAAATCCTCATTTACAGTAGTAAACTCCGGTTTTGAAAACTTCGCAAGCCTCGAATTTTATAGTTTTTAGAGATGCCCTTATACAATTTGTAAAACGCAATTTACGATAGTGCATAGTATAAAATTAATATCTTACAAATATATAAAAAAACAACGGTGATTTGGAAATATACCGAAAAATATACAAGAAAATTGTACTGATATTTGATTTTGAGGAACATACGATAATAGAAGCGAAAATGAATGCGAATATCCAAATATATTTAAAAAATGTATAACTTTGTGCCGGTTAAAAAACATAAAATAAGAATAAAAAGATTCGATGAATAAAACAAAAAAATTATTAGACTCTATAATAGAAGGTATTTTCGAGAAAAAAGGCGAGCATGTGGTAACACTAAAATTTGATAAAACAGCAAGTGCCATTTGCGATTATTTTGTAATATGCGAAGCTGATTCGACACGACAAACAGAAGCCATAGCCGATTCAGTTGAAGAATTTGCCCGCAAACAAGCCGGCGAAAAAGTTCTGCATTTCGAAGGTCGAACCAACGGAGAATGGATTTTGGTCGATTTTGGCGACATTGTTGTTCATATCTTTCAACGCGAATCTCGAAAAATTTACAATCTCGAAGGATTGTGGGCAGATGCCAAAATTCAACAAATTAAAGAACAAGTTATTATTTAGAAAAAAGTATCAAGACAGAGGATTGAAAAAAAATCCTCATTTCAATACATTCAGTTCCACATTTTATCAAACTATTGAAAGGATAAACATCGTTATATTTATTTTAAAACAAGTACACAAAACAATATGGCAGAAAACAATAATTCCCACGATTCAAACAATCCGTTTAATCGCCCGGAATCTAACAAAAGCGGCAAAAAAAAGAATAATACATCGATATGGATTTTTGCTGCAATCGGAGTCGGGTTGATAATAATGCAATTCGTTTCGATGGGAGATAACACGAAAGAAATCGACCAAAATCGCTTTGAAAACAAAATGCTTTTGACCCACGATGTTGCAAAACTTGTTGTGGTAAACGAAAAACGTGCCGATATTTATATCAAAGAATCGAGCTTGAAAAACCCCGAATTTAAAGATATAAAAAAATCGAACAGCACCAATTTGTTCAACAGCAAGGAAGCTGATTATTATTTTACAATCGGTTCGCTCGAAAATTTTGAAAATAGAATGGAAGATCTGCAAAAAGATTTCATACCCGAAGAACGAATTGCCATCAGTTTTGAAAAACGTGTCGATTATACCGGCGAAATTTTGAGTTGGATATTGCCTTTGGTGATTTTGGTGTTGATATGGGTCTTCATATTTCGTCGCATGGGACCCGGCGGCATGGGCGGCAGCGGTATTTTTAATATCGGGAAATCCAAAGCCAAACTGTTCGACCAAGAACAATCGACCATAAAAACAAATTTTAGCGATGTTGCAGGCTTGGAAGAGGCAAAAGTAGAAATTGCCGAAATCGTTGATTTTCTGAAAAATCCCGAAAAATATACCACTTTGGGCGGGAAAATTCCCAAAGGTGCCCTTTTGGTCGGACCTCCCGGAACGGGGAAGACGCTTTTGGCACGAGCCGTTGCCGGCGAAGCGAATGTTCCGTTTTTTTCAATGTCGGGTTCGGATTTTGTCGAAATGTTTGTCGGCGTGGGAGCATCTCGCGTACGGGATTTATTTGCACAAGCCAAACAAAAAGCACCTTGTATTGTGTTTATAGATGAAATAGATGCCGTAGGACGAGCCAGAGGCAGAAATGTGAATATGGGCTCCAACGATGAACGCGAAAATACATTAAATCAACTTTTAACCGAAATGGACGGTTTCGATACCAATTCGGGTGTCATTATTCTTGCAGCTACAAACCGTGCCGATGTTCTCGATGCAGCACTCTTGCGTGCCGGACGTTTCGACCGTCAAATCAATGTAGAACTTCCGGATTTAACCGAACGCGAAAAAATTTTCACAGTTCATTTGAAGCCCATAAAAGTTGATACACAATTAGATTCCGAGAATTTGGCAAAACAAACCCCCGGTTTTTCGGGAGCCGATATTGCCAATGTATGCAACGAAGCTGCATTGATAGCAGCCCGAAACGGTAAAACAGCCGTCGATAAACAAGATTTTCTCGATGCCATCGACCGAATTATCGGCGGTTTGGAAAAGAAAAGCAAAATTATCACTTCCGGAGAGAAAAAAACCATTGCCTTTCACGAAGCCGGGCACGCCACCACAAGTTGGTTGCTCGAATATGCACACCCCTTAATAAAAGTAACAATTGTGCCCCGCGGGCAAGCTTTGGGAGCTGCATGGTATCAGCCTCATGAACGCCAAATTACCACCAAAGAACAAATTCTCGATGAAATGTGTTCGGCACTTGCCGGCAGAGCTTCTGAAGAATTAATTTTCAACAAAATATCAACCGGAGCTTTAAACGATTTGGAACGTGTCTCGAAACAAGCTTACGCAATGATTGCATTTTACGGAATGAGCGATGAGGTTGGAAATGTCAGTTTCTACGACTCTTCGGGATCCGATTATTCGTTCCAAAAACCATACAGCGACAAAACTGCCGAATTAATTGATGCCGAGGTAAAAAAATTAATCACCGAACAATATATTCGAGCTCAGAATTTATTGACAGAAAACCGAGCCGGACTTGAAAAATTGGCAGAATTACTCTTAACACGCGAAGTTATTTTCTCGGAAGATTTGGAAAATATTTTCGGAAAGCGTAAATTTAAAGATGAATATGCAGAAGAAATTCGGAAAGTTCAAGAAAAAAGAAAAATAGAAGAAGAAATGAAACGCCAAATAGCTGAAAAAGCAGAAGAGGCGAAAATTATTTCAGAATCCGACAGTGATACGAAAATTTCCGACCTTAAAGCATAATATTATCCACGTAAAACACAAAATATCAATACTATGAGAGAAGAATGGATTAATATACAAACTTTCGATAGAGTTCACCAAGCAGAATTGCGAAAGGATATTTTGGAAAAAAACGGTATTTACTCAGTTATCGTCAACGAACAAGACAGTTTGTTTTTATCAGGGCAAATTGAGCTGTACGTGAGCCCTGAAAACGAAAAAAAAGCCAAAGCTTTAATTGATGAATTTGAAGGCTTAACAAAAATCAATTCGTTTATTGAATTAAAACCCATTGCAGAGCTTCAAACCATACTTTCGGAAAACGGAATCGAAACCGTATTGAAGAAAAAAGAAGATTTACGTTACATTGTCGATAATTTTGAACTCTACGTAAAAAACGAAGATTTGGACAAGGTTATTCCTTTTCTTACAGGCGAAAAATTAGTCGGTTGGAGTGTTTTGGATACATTTAAAAAAGTACGTCAAACACGCTACCGTATTGAATTGCTAAACGAAAAACATATCGACACCATTATTATCAAAAAGAAGAACTCCGAATATCATTTGGAAGAAATTCTTGTATATGTAAAAAATGAAGATTTTTCAGCAGCACAAACGATGATGAACCAACTCAACGGCTGGATTTCTATTCGCAAAACCGACACGCTCCCGGAATGCGAAATACTTGATGAATTACTCGCCGAAAAAGAAATCAAATCCTTGATTTGTGTTGCAGAAAACGGCTACGAAATAAAAGTCGAAGCAAACAATGAAGAAATTTCTATCGACATCATCAATCGGAACAGTGAGTGGGAGGTATGTGTCGTTTATGATTCCTTGGTAAAATCGGTCTATCATCGCGATTTATTGATTCAGAATAACATACCGGCAGTAATTATCAACGAACAGGATTCTGCATTTTTACTTGGCAGAATTGAACTGCACGTTGAAAAATCCAACAAAGATAAAGCTCTCGAAATAATCAACGATACTGAAAAAATTGAAGAATAATTTCATCAAACGCAGCATTACAGCAGTATTTTTTGTTGCGTTTCTCCTTTCAGGAATATTTATAAATAAGTGGGTATTTCCCTTTGTTTTTTCGGCTTTCATGGGAATTTGTTTATGGGAGTTTTACGAATTGGCTGAAAAAGGTGGTTATAATCCCCAAAAAATTGTCGGACTGATAACCGGAATGATAATTTTTACATCGTTTTTTTTGAATGCACTTGGATTGATTCCCGGAAAATCACTTTTAATTGCGATTGCACTCATTGCATTGATTTTTATCGCTGAATTGTATCGCAACGCCAACGATAATTTCAGGAATTTAGCATTTTCAATTTTAGGCATCATTTATGTCGCCATTCCCTTTGCTACGATGAACTACCTCGCTGTTAATTCGTTCACCCAAAATACTTTTAAACCCGTTTTTTTAATTTCCTTTTTCTTGATGCTCTGGGCAAATGATACAGGAGCTTATATCACAGGTGTTTTAATCGGGAAACATAAATTATTTGAAAAAATATCACCCAAAAAAACATGGGAAGGCAGCGGCGGCGGAATGGTGCTTACATTGATCACCGCATTCATTATTTCATTGATATTTAAAGAATTGAGTATTCTGCAATGGTTCGGATTTGCTGCAATTATTGTCGTTTTCGGCACTTACGGCGATTTGGTTGAATCCTTGTTCAAACGTACCACGGGTGTTAAAGATTCCGGAAATATTTTGCCCGGACACGGCGGAATGCTCGACCGATTCGACAGTGCAATTCTGTCGGCACCGATGATTTTTTTGTATTTATCAATTTTAGAGATTTTATAGCAATGGCGTATAGTTAAGCATGTGTTTGGCTGAGGCTCTGTCTCTGTGGGGATTATTTTGCAAGGCTCTGCCTTGCTTTGACACATGATAACTTCGACTTAGGCAGAGCCTAAGACGAACAGCAAATAGGTTTCTTAACTAAACAACATTGGATTTTATAGCGTCAAAAAAAAAAGATTTTTTTAATACGATTTCCGCATCAATAAATAATCTCAAAATCAAATTCATATCAAATTTATTATGACAATTCACCGAGAAGGATATAAAACATTAGCAGTTGTTGCTGTTTCGTTGGTAATCATCAATCTGTTTTTTTATATTGTATTGGATACCGAAATTTTAACCCTATTCAGCACGTTGATTTCGGTAGCTTTTTACTTGTTCATTCTTCGTTTTTTTCGAAATCCGAACAGAAAATCAATTACCGATGAAAACTTCGTTATTTCGCCTGCCGATGGAACAGTTGTTGTTATCGAAAAAACAAATGAACCCGAATATTTCAACGACCAACGCATACAGGTTTCAATTTTTATGTCGGCATGGAACGTTCATATCAACTGGTTTCCGATTTCGGGTGTTGTAAAATATTTTAAATACCACGCAGGTCTTTTTCTGTTGGCACGAAATCCGAAATCTTCGCTCGAAAATGAACGCACCACCCTCGTTGTTGAACGTTCGGACGGGCAACAAGTTCTTTTTCGCCAAATTGCGGGAATCGTTGCCCGCCGAATTGTTGCAAGTGTTGAAACCGGGCAAAAAGCAGAACAGGGTGCTGAATTTGGCTTTATCAAATTTGGTTCGCGTGTTGATATTTTACTTCCTCCGGAAGCCGAAATATTAGTAAAACTTGGCGATAAAACCATTGGTTCGCAAACAAAAATTGCAAAGTTACATTGATTGCGTCAGAGGTTTTGATTTAAACAATAAAAGAGTTCAGTTTAAAAAGTTATAAAGTAGAAAGTTTATAAAGTTATAATGCTGAAAATAAAGACTTTAAGTTAAATTCATATTTTTACATAAATTACTGATTATGAGTGATTTTACATTTTTCACTTTCAAACTTTATACTTTTTATACTTGTCTCATAAAATAATCTTCCGGCACAACTGTTGATAATAGCTGTTGCATTTTTTTTATAGAGAAAATCTGCCAAAAAGACAGTTTTTTAATAAGTATCATAACAAAACATTATAAAAAATGTCTTCAAACGACACTCCTTTCAATTCGTTTTTATTTGGTCCCGAAGATATCGAAAGCAACGAAAACGGTGGAATAATATCCATCTTGCCCGATGAGTTCTTGTCGAATCACGAAAAATTTCCTGACATCTTGTCTATTTTACCCCTTCGCAACACCGTTCTCTTTCCGGGTGTTGTTTTGCCGATTTCCGTAGGACGTAAACAATCTCTAAAACTGCTGAAAAGTCTGAAAAAAGATGAAATTAATGTCGGAATTGTCAGTCAGAAAGATTCTAAAATAGAAAATCCAAAATTTGAAGATATTTACCAAGTAGGAACTATTGCACGGATACTTAAAATCTTTGAAATGCCCGACGGAACTACGACTGCTGTAATTCAAGGGCGAAAACGTTTCGATATTTCGGAACAAATCACCGATAAACCTCATTTAACTGCTAAATATATTCTTAAAAACGAAATCGTTCCGGAAAATAAAACCGAAGAATTTGAGGCAATGATTCAATCGGTGAAAGAGCTTTCGGTGAAAATAATCGAGTTGTCATCGAATTTGCCCAAAGAAGCAGCCTTTGCAGTTCGGAATATCGACAAAAAAGATTTTCTTATCAATTTTGTGGCATCAAATTCGGACATCGAAAATAAGGAAAAACAACGCCTTCTGGAAATTGACGATTTATATCAAAAAGCCGAAGTTTTATTAGAATATTTGTCGCAACAAGTCCAAAAATTGGAGTTGAAAGACAATATACAAAACAAAGTCCGCTTTGAACTGAATCAACAACAGCGCGAATATTTTTTAAATCAACAAATAAAGGCAATTCAAGACGAGTTAGGAACCAATTCCAATAGTTTGGAACTGGAAGAAATTGATAAAAGAGCCGAAAAGAAAAAATGGAGTAAAGAAGTAGGAGAGGTCTTCAAAAAACAAAGAAAAAGAATTCAACAAATGAATCAAATGTCACCCGATTATTCGATTCAATTGACTTATTTACAGAATTTTATTGATTTACCTTGGGGGATATTTACAAAAGATAATTATAATTTGAAACGAGCTCAGGAAATATTGGACAAAGACCATTATGGGCTCGAAAAAGTGAAAGACAGAATATTAGAACATCTTGCAGTACTGAAATTAAAAGGCGATTTGAAAGCCCCTATATTGTGTTTGTACGGACCTCCCGGAGTAGGAAAAACCTCACTCGGACAGTCAATAGCGAGTGCTTTGGGGCGTAAATATGTTCGCATTTCATTGGGTGGTTTGCACGATGAAGCCGAAATCAGAGGACATCGAAAAACATATATCGGTGCGATGCCGGGAAGGATTATACAGAGTTTAAATAAAGCACAGTCGTCGAATCCGGTCTTTATTTTAGATGAAATTGACAAGGTAGGCAACGATTTTCGAGGCGACCCCTCATCGGCATTGCTCGAAGTGCTCGACCCTCAACAAAACAGCACGTTCTACGACAATTACATGGAAGTGGAATTTGATTTATCGAAAATACTTTTTATAGCTACGGCAAATTCGGTAAGCAATATAAATCCTGCCTTACGAGACAGAATGGAGTTGATAAACGTTTCGGGCTATGTGGTGGAAGAAAAAGTGGAAATAGCGAAACGCCATTTAATACAAAAGCAACTTAAAGACCACGGATTGAATGCAAAGCAGTTGATTTTCAGTAATGAAGCTGTAGAAGAAATTGTTGCTCAATATACACGAGAATCGGGTGTGAGAGCTTTGAATTTAAAGATTGCTGAAATTGTGCGGAAAATTGCCAAAAAAATTGCTTTCGATGAAAATTACGAAAAAAATCTTAAACGTGTACATATCAAAGAATTGCTGGGAGTACCAAAATTTCAACGCGAAAAATACGACAACAACGAATTTGCCGGAGTTGTTACCGGATTGGCGTGGACAACCGTGGGCGGAACCATTTTAGTTATAGAAACCAGTTTGAGCAAGGGCAACGGAAGGTTGACATTGACAGGTAATTTGGGCGAAGTAATGAAAGAATCGGCAATAATTGCTTTGGAATATATTAAATCGCGGGCATCGGATTTGCAAATCGATGAATCGCTTTTTAATTTATACAATATTCATATTCACGTGCCAGAAGGAGCCGTTCCAAAAGACGGACCTTCAGCAGGAATTACGATGGCAACGGCAATGGTGTCGGTTTTTACACAACGAAAAGTGAAAAAAAATCTGGCAATGACAGGCGAAATCACATTACGCGGAAAAGTTTTGCCTGTTGGTGGAATTAAAGAAAAAATTTTGGCGGCAAAACGTGCAGAAATAAAAGAAATTATTCTGTCCAAAGAAAATAAAAAAGATATTGAAGAGATTAATGAATTGTATTTGAAAGGACTCGAATTTCATTATGTAGAAACAGTCAATGAAGTTTTTGAAATTGCCGTTTTGAAGCAAAAAGTAAAGAATCCCAAAAAAATCGAAATCAAAGCCAAAGGCAATAAAGAGGAGTAAAGAAGTTTGTTTTCAATATAAAATTCCGAAATAATTTAAAAAAATGTTTCGGGATTTTTTTATTTGAAGATGAACGAAAAAATTGTATATTTGTTAAAAAACCAAAATTAGCATTTAAACACATGAAAACACTCCGATATTTTTTTGTAGTAACAATATTCACTTCTTTTTTATCGTGCACGACTGATGAAAAAGAGCAAAAAAAAGCCGATGCCCTCGATAAAAATTACACGGATTGTGAAGTTTTTGTGAAAGAATACAATGAATGGGTTATTCATTATGTAGATTTATCGAAATTGTGCCAAGCCAAACCCGAAAACCAAGAATTGCAAGCCAAAAAGCATGAAATGTCTGCCGAAATGCCGCAATGGGGTTTACGCCGCCGCAGTATGGTAAATTGTGCTGCGGACGAATCATTCAATAAAAAATGCGATGAAATCACCACCCGACTAACCGAAGCAATGGAAACCTATAATTTCTGATTTTAAACGTATTTTCAAAACCTTAGAAACCTCTTACGATAAATATGCAGAAATAATGACCGCAGGCAAACAAATATCCCTCGCCTTGTCTTCCTATACACGGGCATTTGCTATCGTTTTCAGTAAAAAATTTATTGCATGGTTGCTTGCACCTCTTGTTTTGAATATTGTTTTATTTTGGATAGGTTTCGATATTGTAGGCGATTACGCAGCACAAGCAAAACACGCTTTTTCGGAAGCAATAAATTTTAAAGCCGGCGATTTTTGGGCAGCCGAAACCATTGGTATTATTCTTTCGTGGCTTGTCGGTGCATTGATTTATGTTTTATTTTTCATTATTTTCGCCTACACCGGCGGCTACATCGTTATTATCATTCTTTCCCCTGTATTTGCGATGATATCTGAAAAGGCAGAAAAAAAGATACTGAATCAAGATTTTAATTATCCGTTCAGTTTCAAGCAACTGTTAAAAGATATTTTTCGAGGCATTCGATTGGCAATTCGAAATTTTTTATTCGAAAGTCTTTTGGCAATCGTCTTTTTTATTATCGGATTTATTCCTGTAATTGGTTGGCTTGGAGCGATTTTTATGTTTTTTATTTCGGCATATTTTTTTGGATTTTCATTCTTCGATTTTACCAACGAAAGGCATCGGCGAAATGTAAAACAAAGCATATTGTTTGCACAAAACAACAAATGGGCGACAATCACCAACGGTGCATTATTTTCACTCGTTCTTTTTATTCCGTTCATCGGTGTCGCATTATCGGCTTTTGTAGCTGTTATTTCGGTTGTTGCAGGGACAATTACAGTAGTGGAAATTGAAAAACATAAAACATAAATTTAACACCAATCATTTTTCCGAATTTTTCATATTTCCTAAATTCCGTAAGTCTTTTTTTATCCCTCGCAAAGACACTCAGTCGCAAAGAAACCTATTCACCTGATTTATTTTTAAATCTTTGCGTCTCTGCGACTTTGCGAGAGACATGCGGATTTAAGGTATTTTCATAATTTCACATCTTTTAACTTTGTCGAACTTTCGATATCGAAAAAACTTAATACTTTTACTGTCCGATAAACCGGGTAATTTGGTAAAAAAAGTTTTATGATTCAACGTTTAAAGCCACTTGGACTATTTTTAATAGTACTGTTTTCAACATTCAATACCCTTTGGGGGCAAGAAGACAGTATGAAAAACATATTAAAATCGTTTGTGTTAAAAGATAAATTTGAGGAAGTCGAAATAAAAATCGATACCTCAGTTGAAATGTTTCAAATTTACAAAATAATCGAAAAAAACAGCATTTCCTCATCGAATTTGGGCAATATCGGCACCGCAGATTTGTCGAACATCTACATTTATCGCACCGATAATTTCAAATCCGATTTTCTTTTCAACCTACCTTATGCCTTATATCAAATACAACCCGAAAATATTCAATATTATAACACACGCCGTCCTTATACCGATATTTTATATACTACTGCCACAAAAATAAAAGACGAACAAACCATTAATTTCACGCATACCCAAAATGTTAATCCACGCCTGAATGTCGGTTTCAATTATAGATTAATCCTGTCCTTGGGCGAATATCCCAACCAAAGTACCAGAAACAATACATTTTCGTTTCATACAAGTTATACCGGAGACAAATACAGAGCTTTCGGCAGTTTCTCGTACAATAAATTTAAACAACAGGAAAACGGAGGAATTATCGACACCGGAAGTATTCCGGATATCAACTCCTTGGAATCATACCTGTCCGATGCCTCATCGAAACTGATGAGTCGAACCGTTTTTTTGACGCAAAAATTTCGCTTCGGAAAATATAAAAGCATAAAAATAAATGATTCTTTGCAACAAATTTACGAGCCTTTAATCTCCATAGGGCACAATATCAGCTACAATCTATCGTATCGAACATACAGCGACAGGCAGGATGCCGGCAAAATGAACTATTACACACAATATTATTACAGCAATTTGGCTACAAACGATTCAGCGTCATTATCAAATCTCGAAAATTCGTTGCGTCTCCAAAGCGAAGCTCGTTTTAACGAAAGGTTTAAATTCGGTTTTTCGTTGATGTTCACCAATCAACAAAAACAATATTTTAATTTTAAAGATTATATCAGAACCGATAATACTCAATATTATGGTGATAACTCGGTTTCGGCAACGATGTTTTCCAACCGACAAAAAAACTTACAAGTTGATATTTCGGCGAACTATTTTATGTCCGGTTACCGAATGGGAGATTATCTGGCACAAGTTGATATTTTGAAAAAAATCAATTCCAAAAACACAAGTCCTTTTTTTATTATATCACTAAAAACACATAGAAAGAAGCCAAGTTATTTTTTACAATACTATTATTCGAATCATTTTCGGTGGGAAAACCAATTCGATGCTGAATACACGCTTGCTGCAGAAGCCAATTTTAAAGTCCCTCAATGGTTTTTGGAAATTGGATTCAACTCGCAGTACATTCGCAATTTTGTGAATTTTGAGACCAATGTCGTTACTGTTCAGAATAAAAAGGAAATTAATGTGATGACAGGATATGTTTCAAAAAATTTCAATCTCGGTCGCTGGCACACACAAAACAAAGTGTATTGGCAAAAAACAAGTGCCGCTCAAAGTATCAGCATTCCCGAATGGGCATTATTTCATTCGTCGTATCTCGAATTAAAATACAAAAAAGCTTTGAAAACCGATGTCGGATTCGATTTGTATTACACATCAAGTTTTAAAGCCTACAATTACAATCCGGCTGCCGGACAATTCTATTTAGATGCCAATTCACAAATTTTGGCAGGCGATTATCCGCACGGCAGTGTTTTTATCAATGCTTTAATTAACCAAGGTAGGGTATTGATGTTTATCAAATTTGAACATATTAATTCCGGTTTTCTAAAAGATATTTATTACTCAACAGCTCATTATCCGATAAACAGCAGAATGTTTAAATTGGGAGTTCGTTGGACATTTCCAAATTAATGATCGAATGTACGGGTAAACAAATAGAATTTAAAAGTTAAAATATTCCCTTCACGAGCCATCTAATTTTATATCGGAAATGCGTTATTTTATACAATTGTCCTACAAAGGAACACGTTTTCACGGGTGGCAAATACAAGTAAATGCCGCTACTGTACAAGAAATTTTAGAAAAAGCCCTTGGAACAGTTTTACACGAAAAACTTCCGCTTGTCGGTTGTGGGAGAACAGATACAGGCGTTCATGCCGAAAAATTTTATGCCCATTTCGACACAAACCAAATTGTAGAAAATCCAAAACAACTTATTTTTAAACTCAATAGTTTTTTGCCCAAAGACATCGCAATTCAAGACCTATTCCGTGTATCCGATGAGATGCACAGCCGATTTTCGGCTTTGTCCAGAACCTATCAATACCGAATTGCAACCCGACCGAATCCGTTTTTAACCGAATTTTCGTATTATCACTACGGAAAACTTAATATCGAACAAATGAATCGGGCAGCAGTAATATTATTTGAATATCAAGATTTTACAAGTTTCTCGAAATTACATTCCGACACAAAAACCAACATCTGTAAAATAATTGAAGCAGGCTGGAACGAAAACGAAAATTTATTGCAATTTACAATCACCGCTGACAGGTTTTTGAGAAACATGGTGCGAGCCATAACAGGAACCATGCTCGAAATTGGACTCGAAAAAATTGATTTAAATCAATTTCGTAAAATTATTGAAAGCAAAAATCGCTCGAATGCCGGATTTTCGGTTCCGGCTTGCGGACTTTTTCTCTCTAACATTGAATACTCCGCATTTTTCACGCAGAGCAAAGATATTAATTGTATCTAAAAGCCTTCGCAAAAGACAAAAGTGATAAGATATTGTAAACTTTGCATAACAAATGATAATTTTTTTTAAAAAAACTAATCATAATTGCTTTATATTCAAAACTATTTTCTATGTTTGCATATCAAACGTAAAATTCACAATTTTCACAAAAGTTATTTTTTTATCACAAAGATTTTTTTCACGTTCACACAAGGAAAATTAAAAAACTCAAAAATCAAGTACAAGTCGGAAAAATATGAGCAACTCTACCAATGACAAGGGATATCCATCTATCCGTGAGTCGGTATGCAATTATGAGACAATGCTTCGCAACAAACAGAAGCATTATTTTGATGTCGTCGAATTTGAAAAGATTATAGACCATTACACTTTCGGCGGAAAATACGAAGAAGCGGTGAAAGCTATTGATTTCGCCCTTAAAATGCACCCCGATTCATCGAAAATTAAACTTAAAAAAGTTCATTTTCTTATCGACCAAGGAAAATTGAAAATTGCAATGGATATTCTTATCAAATTGCAGATTTCAGAGCCTTCTGAGCCGGAAATTTATTTTCTTTTCGGGGCAATTTATATCGATAAAGAAACTTTCGACACTGCTGATAGTTTTTTTTCCAAAGCCATACAACTTGGCTACGATAATGCTGATAATTTAGCCGGCATCGGTTTTTTGTTTGAGCAGAAAAGTGCTTATTCCAAAGCAATTTCTTATTTGGATAAAGCCTATCGAAAAAATAAGGACATGCTGTTTGTACTCTACGAAATTGCCTTTTGTTACGAAAAACTCGGCGATTTTAGAAACAGCATTCATTATTACGAAAAATACATAAAGCAAGACCCATTTTCCGAAACTGCATGGTATAACTTAGGTGTTGCAGCCGAAAGTTTGAAACTATTTCACAAAGCTATCGAAGCATACGATTATGCACTGGCTTTGAAGCCTGATTTTATGGAAGCTCTGCTTGCCAAAGCCGATGTAATGCGGAAAAATGAAGATTATCACCATGCTATTTCTTTATATCGAGAATATTTGGAAACCGAAAAAAACGAACTCGAAGCCTTGTCGCATCTTGCCGATTGCTATTCGGTGATGAAAGATTTTACCAATGCCGAAATGTATCGAAAAAAAGCAATGTCTCTCAGCAGGCAGAAGCCTCAATAAAACGACCAAAAACGAAAGTTTTTAAACCGTCTTTTGAAGTGAGGCGGTTTTTTTTGCCAAACCAACGAAAATTAAGTATTTTTGCCATGACTATGGAAACACCGCAAAAAATAAAAATATATCTCGGAATTTTTCTGAAAGGCCTCGGAATAGGAGCCGCAAATGTTATTCCGGGAGTTTCGGGAGGAACAATCGCCCTGATAACAGGGGTTTTTGAACGACTAATCCATTCATTAAAATCGTTCAATTTACAATCTTTGAAGTTACTGTTTCGAGTACATTTTAGAGAATTTGCTGCCTACACTGATATTTTCTTTTTGATTACCATTCTGTCCGGTGCCGTTTTGAGTATTTTCACTTTTGCCAAGATTTTTGGATATCTATTCGAGCATTTCCCGCTACATGTCTGGTCTTTTTTCTTTGGATTAATCTTGGCATCGATTTTCTACGTTGTGAGAACGATTGAAAAATGGAATTTTTGGGTGATTATCAATTTTACAATCGGAACGGCAATCGCAGTTTTTATTTCGCTCATGCACCCTGCTTCGGAAAATTCTAATTTTTATTATTTGATTCTGTGTGGCATCATGGGCGTTGTAAGCATGATAATTCCCGGAATCTCCGGTTCTTTTGTGTTAATACTCATGGGAAATTACGAATTGGTGATGATAAAATCAGTCAATTCTTTGGATTTTGCCGTTTTAATTCCCGTAGCAATTGGTGCAATTGTTGGGCTGCCTTCGTTCTCGCACTTACTATCGTGGATTTATAAAAAATTTAAAAACCAAACCATTGGGCTGCTTACGGGGTTTATACTTGGCTCTTTAATCCTTTTGTGGCCCTGGAAAAACCCGGTCTATTTAACGGATAACAATGGCATCGAAATTCTTAAAAGTACCGGCGAACCGATTATTCAGAGTTACGACCGTTATTTTCCCAATCACATAAATGTTGAATTTTTAACAGCTTTTGCAATAATTCTCACAGGTATTTTTGCTGTTTGGGCAATTGAACGCATTGCCTCGCAGACCAAAATAAATGATTTAAAAACCATGAAAACCGAAGATTCCGGTTTTTAAAATAATACCTTATCCATTTTTAACAATTTATTTTTTCCGAATATGTTATTACACGAAATTCTATTTTTTATCATATTTTTAATATTTATAGCCATAATACTTTTTATAGATTTAAAAGTTATTGGCAAGCATGCCCATGTAGTTTCGGCAAAAGAAGCCGCAATTTGGAGTGCTGTTTGGATAGGATTATCGCTTTTATTTGCTGTTTTTATTCGATATTTCGGCGAAATTATACACGGAATCACCGACATGGCGAGTTTGGATAAGGTATTGCACGAATTTTATCCCGAAATTAAAAAACACGGTGCCGATTACCTGACAAACATCGATTTTTTTCGCCAACAAATGTCGATAAATTATTTGTCGGGCTATTTTTTAGAAAAAAGTCTTTCGGTCGATAACTTGTTTGTAATGATGATGATTTTTTCGGCATTTTCGGTGCGGCAATCGCAATATAAAACGGTATTGGAATACGGAATTATAGGAGCTGTATTGATGCGATTTATCTTTATTTTCGTTGGAGCTGCAATTATCAATTTATTCGATGGCATTTTGTTATTTTTCGGAGCATTTTTAGTCTATTCGGGAATCAAAATGTTTATCGAGCGTAACAAAGAAGAAAAAGTAGAGACAAAAAACCACCCGGTCTTAAAGTTTTTGTCGCGGCACTTTAAAATCTATCCCCGATATGTGAACGAACGATTTTTTATACGCAAAGAACATATTTTATACATGACACCACTGTTTATCGTTGTCATATTTATCGAATTTTCCGATTTAATTTTTGCTTTTGATTCTATTCCTGCGATATTTTCTGTAACCCGCGACCCCTTTATTGTTTTCTTTTCCAATATCTTTGCGATACTTGGCTTACGCTCGCTTTTCTTTCTTTTGGTAAAGGTAGTTGATAAATTTCATTATCTCAAAGCCGGAATATCGTTTCTCTTGATATTTGTTGGTATTAAACTTCTGTTTCACACCTATTTGGAGGAAATAGGGTATCGTTCGGAATATTCGTTGTTCGTGATTTTGGGAATTTTGACCCTTTCGATTGTGGTTTCGTTGTTGATTAAAAAACCGGAAAAGATTTCGTAGAATTATTCGTTCTCTGACATCACTGTTTTTCGGTCAATCTATCAAAATTTATATCAATCGGCATATTTTTTTTATAATCAAACATAGTCATTTTTTGTATTTCGTAATAGAATTTCCAATAATTATAAATGCTTACAATGTAATTTTCCCGTGCCTCGGTTCTTTGTTTTATTGCATCATTCAGTTTCATAACATCAGCTTCTCCGAGCAGAAAACGCTTTGTGGTCAGCCGATATGCCTCTTCCGAAATATTGCTTGCTTTTAAAGAACTCTCCGTTATTTTTTTCTGCAAAGAAAATTCTGAAACTTTCATCATCACTTCCTGCTCAAAAATATTGAGAGCCTGCCTGTTTTCAATATCCTGTACCTCTTTGTTTTTTTCGGCAACCAAACGCTTTCCTCTGCGGTTTCCCCAATCGACAAGCGGAATTTGCAATGTCAGCAAAAAAACTTGCTGTGTGAGCGGAGATTTATAAGCCCCCTGAGCTGTGTTTGCATTTTGATTGAGTCCGTAGCTTGCAATAAAATCGGCATTAATTCCCGATTCTTTTTTTGTCTTTTCCAATTCGGCATCGGCTTTCAATTCGTTTAATTCCAATTCGGAAATAAGGGGATTGTTTTTTTTTGCACGGGCAAGTGCATCTTCCGCATTAATGGAAATTATTGCATCATCGGATTCTAAAATTGGTTTTATAATGTCGGTTAATTCCAATCCCAAAAATGAATTTAATGCCATTTGAGATTTTTGAAGGTTTTGTTTTGCCTGTACTGCATCAATTTCTGCATTAAATTTACTGAGTTCCAGCTCTAAAAGCTCTTGGTATTGAACCGACAGTATATCAAACTTCTGTTTTCCGACCGTATATAAAGTATCGGACGTTTTAACGTTATTTTCCGCAATTTCCAAACGCATACCGGCAAGCAATAAATCGAAATACAGTTTCACCGCCGACAACTTTATTTCTTGTTGATTTTTAATGAAATCTTTCTTGGCTTTTTCAAATTCTTTCGGTGCAATTTTCTTTTGCCATTTCATATCATTAAAACCCCACAATTGTTGTTTAATTCCAAGTCTCAATAATGTTGCATTGTAAGTTATAATATTTGTATCTCCGAAATTCAAAAGACGCGACAAATCGGAATCCAAAAATATTTGTGTGTTTGCCCTCGAAATATTTTGTGTAAGAGAAAGTGAACCGACACTGTATATCGACTTTTGCTCGCGGAACACATCTGCGTTTTGTTCAAAATCGTAACGTTCGCTCATTGCCCGGTTATATTGAACGGGGCGTAAATTAAGATCCAGAGCCGGTAAAAGTGATGCTTTGTAGGTTCTGTACTTCCAATATTCGGCAAAATACATGTTTTTTGCCCGAAATGCATCGAGCGATTGCGTGCAGGCAATTTCAATTACTTCATTCAGTGTCAATTCTTTCACTTCTTGCGAAAATGAGGAAATCCGAATTAAGAAAAAAGTAAATGTGATAATAATTTTTTGGTTCATACCTTATCGGAATAACTTTTAATTGTTAAATTTTCTGCGAAAGCAAAACAGCAAAATGTTCAACTCCCAAGTGCAGGAATTTATAGATGGTTGTTTCATGGGTTTATTTGTATCGACAATAATAATAACAAATAAGTAAATTCAAAAAGAAAAAACAATAAAAATTAACAATGTTTTTTTTTTTGTTAGGATTTTAATTTTAGATTTGCACCGTCGAAAGTTTTCGATAAATAAATTAAACAATTTTTTAACAAAAAACACATTTAAAAATGAAAAAATTATTTTTTGCTCTGTCGATTGTTGCTATATTTGCAACTGTTCTTTTAACACAACCCGCCAAAACCCAAAACGGAACGGGTGATTTAAGTTTGAAAAATGCCGAGGCTTTGGCTTTGAATGATATCATATTGGTTGGCTGCTGGAATAGCGGTGATTGTGATGTCAGCGGACAAGGAGGTTCCAGAATGGCAAGTATATATTTAATAACCAAATAACAGGGACTTAATCGGTTTGTTCAGACAGAAAAATGAAAAAGAATGGTATTTTATTTGAATATAATATCATTCTTTTTCTTATAACTTATAATAAAAAAATGAAAATTTTTAAAATGTGTCTTTTTTCTGCTTTTATCCTTTTTTCATGTAATTCGAATGAGGATATTTCACTTAAAATTAAAAATTTTACGAGTTTCCCCAAGAGTACAAAAAAAAAAGTTATTTTAAAGAATTTTCGGACAAAAATAAGTGCTTACAATATATTTGTGATTGATGATAAATTAGTTGTTTACAATGTTTGGGTTGATAACGGATATTACATCAGTTTTTTTAACAAAAACACACTTGAATTTTTAGGGGCGGCTGCAAAGAAGGGAAAAGCTCCGAACGAAATAATTAATTGTGAGGGAATTACCACAAATGCTTGCTCCAAAAAAATTTTTATAATTGATTTTGGCAGAAATAATTCTGTCTACGAATTAGATGTGGAAAAATCAATAAATAATAAAAATTATTTTCCTGAAAAATTGAATGAACTAGGGGCAGATAAGGAATTTGTTGACGACTTAACTTATTGCGGTAACGATATTTTAATGTTTCACTATTATCACCCCGAAGAAGACTCCGCAGAATATTATTACAATTTTATCGGCAAAACAGACAAATTTTCCGTTGCAAAAGAAAAATTACCGTTTGTAAAAGATTTTCCGATGAATGCGTACAGACGGTTTTCTATGCGAAAATCGTTTTATAAAAACGGAAGACTTTTTACTGCCTTTCAGTATCACGATAAGATATTTTCATACGATGTAAAAAGCAAAAAAGCCGTTTTTGAGACCAACGGACCATATTTGTTAAAACCGGAAGTAGAATTGCATGATATTTACTGGGTTCCGTATGAAACCGAGCGTACGGTAGCATATATCTCCATAGCCGCAAGCGATAAATACGTTTACGGGTTATATTCCGGACAGCAGGAATCTGCCAAAAATTATTCTCCGAATTGTGCCAAAACAATTCATGTTTTTGATTATTCGGGAAATCCCGTTCAAAAAATAGAACTCGACCAAAATATCATGCAAATAACATACGATGAAGAAACAAACTCACTTGTTGGAATACAAAACGATGAAAAAACCGGAATGAATACGCAGGGTTTGGTTTGGATTAAATTATAATATCTAACAATGGGTATTTTTTTGTAAAGATTTTAATTTTAGATTTGCCGCATCGAAAGTTTTCGATAAATAAATTAAACAATTTTTTAACAAAAAACACATTTAAAAATGAAAAAATTATTTTTTGCTCTGTCGATTGTTGCTATATTTGCAACTGTTCTTTTAACACAACCCGCCAAAACCCAAAACGGAACGGGTGATTTAAGTTTGAAAAATGCCGAGGCTTTGGCTTTGAGTGATATAGTAATCGTGGGTTGTTGGAATGCAGGAGGCTGTCGATTGGGCGGCACTGTTTATGATTATGCATTACAGACCATAATAACAAAGTAAGATACAATAAAAATAAGTTGCAATTTTGCAACTTATTTTTTCCCAATTATTAAAAATACGGTACAATGAAAATAAATCACTTAATGTTTTTCTTGATACTTGCTGCTTTTGTATGGTCATGCGACAATCAAGAAAAAAGCGTTATTCGTTTTACCGAATTTCCCGAAACGGTAAAAAAAACAACGGTAACGAAAACGTTAAAATCAAATTATCAGATTTCAGACTTTTTTATCACAGGAAATATTCTGATAACCGTAAATGTTTGGGTTGAGAATGGATATTACATTACATATTTCGACAAAAACACTCTCGAATATATAGGAAGGACAGGACGCAGAGGGAAAGCCCCGGGCGAAGTTGTGCGGGCAATGTATCCGACAATCGACCATGAAAACAAAAAGATTTTTCTTACCGACGAAGGAGGCAACCGTAAAATTTACGAATTTGATATCGAAGCCTCAATAAAGGATACTGACTATATTCCGAAAAAACTGTTTGAAATAGGAATGAACAGATACTATGCCGGTAATTTAACATATTGCGACAACGATATTTTTATGTTCGGATATTACCATCAAGCCGAAGATTCTGTCGAATATTCTTATTCGTTTATTGATAAAAGCGACAAATTTCTCGGATCTTATGTTGAATTTCCGTTTAAAAAAGATATACCCCTGGAAGCATATTGCACACTGGTTTACCGAAATATAGTTTTCAGAAACGGTAATCTTTTCACAGCGTATCAATACATCGATAAAATAAATTCGTTTAATGTTTCGCAGAAAAAAATGAATTTTGAAACAAACGGACCGTATTTATTGAAACCCGAAGTCGAAGTTCACGCAGATCAGTGGGTTCCGTTTGAAACCGAACGTACGGTAGCCTATATTTCAATAGCTGCGAGCGATAAATACGTTTACGGTTTATATTCCGGCGAGGTGGAAAATGCAAGAAACTACGCTCCCGATTGTGCCAAAACAATTCATGTTTTTGATTATTCGGGAAATCCCGTTCAAAAAATAGAACTCGACCAAAATATCATGCAAATAACATACGATGAAGAAACAAACTCACTTGTTGGAATACAAAACGATGAAAAAACCGGAATGAATACGCAGGGTTTGGTTTGGATTAAATTATAATATCTAACAATGGGTATTTTTTTGTAAAGATTTTAATTTTAGATTTGCCGCATCGAAAGTTTTCGATAAATAAATTAAACAATTTTTTAACAAAAAACACATTTAAAAATGAAAAAATTATTTTTTGCTCTGTCGATTGTTGCTATATTTGCAACTGTTCTTTTAACACAACCCGCCAAAACCCAAAACGGAACGGGTGATTTAAGTTTGAAAAATGCCGAGGCTTTGGCCGAAACCACACCGGTAGAGCCATACGCTTGCTCTCGGTTTGGACATTGTACCATGGGAGGCGAAGGTTATTGGAAAAGAGGCTTATACGGAAATTAATTAGTGTTTGCAAGAAAACGTGCAATAGTATGAATATTAATGAATTATCCGACAATTTGCGTATGAATAACTCTATGCAACTCTGTGATACAACCGTTATTTTATAGTTACACAGAGTTTCCGAGAAAAATTCAACTTGCAATATTATTGTATCGCACAATATAAAAGCGAATTACGAGTTTTCTTTCAGGCTCTAATTAAACAAAGTGCCGATGGGTATTACAAACGCCCATTGGCTTCTTGAATATACGATAAAATATGCTAAATTTTTATTTTAAAGTTAAACATAATGCTTATCCCGATTATATACCTATATAGTTTATAAATTTGTATCTTATTGTAAAACAGTGAAAAAAGAAATTATTTTTTGAGACGTGTGCAACACGTCTCTACGTGTAAAACTTTTTGCATGCTGTGTAGAGACGACTTGCGGTTGTCTCAAAAATAAAAAAAATGTTTCAAAATATCATTTTATGTATTATCCGTGATAAGCATATTAAACATTATATTGAATTTAAATATTTAAATCAAATTTGAATTTTAAGTAAATAGTTCAATATCAGCAATATAACCCCAACAACTAACAGATTATAAAGATAAAATACAAATCGAGCATGAAAATCCATTTCTTATTGCATAAATTTCAATTTGAAATAAAAAGTTACATTTCAATTATTGTAATACTTTCATTTTTTTCGTGCAAGCAAATCGAACACTCGAAAATTGAATTTACCGAATTTCCCGAAACAATAAATAAAAGTACCGAACTCAGATTATTTGAAGGAAAAGTGCAATACGCCTGCACATACACCTTCGACAGCATTTTGGCAGCAATAGATCCGTGGACGGAAAGAGGCTTTTGCATAAAGTATTACAACAAAACTACAATGAAATATCTCGGACAAACGGGGCGAATAGGTAAAGCCCCCGATGAAATTATCCGTCCGATGTACCCGACAATTGACAGAACCGGAAAACGGATTTTTATAGTTGATGAAGGTCGCAACAGAAAAATATTTGAGTATTCTGTCGAAAAATCGTTGAAAGACACAAGTTATATACCAAAAGCAATTTTTGAAATCGGAATGAACTGTTATTATGCTTCCGATTTAACTTATTGCGACAATGATTTGTTTTCTTTCAAATATTCACAAACCCACGAAGATTCTACCGAATATTTAAACTCATTTATAGACTTAAAAGAAAAAAAAATTGATTCATATACGGAGCTTCCGCTAAAAAAAGAAATACCGACCGAAGCATTTTACGACTTTTCAATGAGAAATTCCTGTTATCGCAACGGAATTATTTTTACGGCATTTCAATATCACGATAAAATTATTGCATACGATGCAGAAAACCGAAAAATAATTTTTGAAATCAACGGACCGGATTTAATAAAACCCGAAGTGGAATTGAGGGGCGACAGGTGGGTGCCCGAAAATACGGAAAGAGTCATGACATACACTTCCGTAACGGCAAGCGATGAATATGTTTTCGGTCTGTACTCCGGAGTTTCGGAAACAATTAATAACTATGCACCTTACAGCACAAATATTATCCACGTTTTTGACCATACCGGAAATCCCGTTCGCAAACTTATATTGGACAGGCAAGTTTTACAAATTTCTTACGATGATGAAACAAATTCATTGTTCGGTATATCAGGAAACGAAACGACAATGGAAACAAACGGAATTGTATGGATAGAATTAGGTAGTGGTTAATTATTAATTGTTAATTGTTAATGAAGTAATACTTTGATTTTAAGAAGACTGTGTATGTTATAAAATACAAATAAATTTGTCCTGTTACTCAATAATATTTAAACATTATCTTTTATGAAAAAAATCTTATTCTCAACTTTCTTATTGTCAATCACAATGTCATTTGTTTTTGCACAAGATGCACCAAAAAAATGCGATTGCGACCCTGCTTTGTGGAAAACCACAAACAAAAGCGATAATGCTGTTTACGCATCGTATTTCAAAACCGAAAAAGAACGCGGGAAGTATTTAACCCATTTCGAGTTTTCGGAAAACAACAAAGAAGGAAAAAATTTTGAATGTGTACTGAACTCTGCTTTCACATACCGATTTAATGTTTATCTTTCCGATAAATCGGCGAAAAAAGCAACATTACAGCTATTTATATTAAACCGAATAATTAAGATTACATAAATTTACAATAAATTCATTAG
>DYMH01000269.1 GCA_020721645.1 Draconibacterium orientale | reverse complement strand
TGCCAACACTTTCAATCAAGGCAGGGACAATAGATTTTTTGAAATCGGACAGCAGTCGGGAACATTTTAAAGAGCAATACGGAAAAACCTTGCATTTGCACGTTGTAGAAAGCTTAAAAAATGGCAAAAGCAAGAAATCATATATACCGCCAGCCGTTACAAGCTTTGTCAATTCGGGCAATTTTGAAAAAAACAGCATTCAGGTTTTGATTATCAACGCAGGTATGATAAACTCTGAAACAATGCAAAAGAGTTTTGACAAAGGTTTGTTTGACAAGTACACCATACCATTTGATGCCATTGGCGCTACCAAACCGTTTTTGATTATTGACGAACCGCACAAATTTGGAACAGGCAACAAAACGTGGGAGAACATTCAGAAAATGAAACCGCAATTTATTTTGCGATATGGTGCTACGTTTCAAGGTTACGAAAATCTGATTTACACTTTAACAGCCGTTGATTCGTTTAATCGAAATTTGGTGAAAGGCGTAATTGGATATATTACAGAATTTGACAGCGGAAAAAATGCAATTGTAAAGTTTATTGATTCAGACGGAATAGAAGCAAGTTTTGAATTAAACGAAAATGATAGACGTAAAACAGTAAAACTTAAAAAGAAAGACAGCTTACAAACGGTTCATTCTGAAATGAGTGATTTGTCAATTGAAAATTTGAACAAAAGCACGGTTGTTTTATCAAACGGGTTGGAAATGAAAAAGGGCGATAAAATTAATCCTTATTCGTATGCCGAAAAGTTGCAGGAAACAATGATTCAAAAGGCCATTCAAAAGCATTTTGAACTTGAAAAAGAGTTTTTAACGAGAGATGTAAAAATAAAACCGCTAACCCTTTTTTTTATTGACAATATTGATGAATACCGTAACAAAGACGGATACATAAAAAAAACGGTAGAGCAATTAGCAAAGGCTGAAATTGAAATATTACTAAAAGAAGAAAAAGACATTTACTATAAAGCGTTTCTTGAAAAATCATTGACTGATATTTCAGCAACACACGGCGGTTATTTCTCAAAAGATAACAGCGAAAAAGACGAAGTAATTGAAAAGGAAATAAACGAGATTTTGCACGATAAACAAGAAATGTTGAGTTTGGAAAATCCAAGACGATTTATTTTTTCAAAATGGACATTGCGTGAAGGTTGGGATAATCCAAATGTTTTCCAAATTTGCAAACTCCGAAGCAGTGGAAGTGAAATTTCAAAATTGCAGGAAGTTGGGCGTGGCTTGCGTTTACCGGTAAATGAATATGGCAATCGTGTAAAAGACGAACAGTTTTATCT
>DYMH01000268.1 GCA_020721645.1 Draconibacterium orientale | reverse complement strand
TCATTTACAAATATACTAATTTATGTAATATTTACAAATCGGTTTAATATAATAAGCGTTTTTGAAACAAATAATCCGAAATATTACGAACTGAAATACAACAATAAACCTGCAACCGTAGCTGAAATTCAAGAACTTTTAGACAAAAAAACGGCAATGCTGAGTTATTTTGTTCTCGACAGTGCTGTTTTAACTTATGTTATTTCAAAAAAGAGCTTTGACGTTTATAAAACCGCGAAAATTGACAGTTTTGATACGAAAATCGAAAAATATCGTGCCGTAATGCAGTCGAACCAAACCGAAGATATTTTGCACTACGGAAATTTGGCTTTTGAACTGTACGAACAATTTTTACCTTCGGATTTAATTAAAAATAAGCATTTTAGAAAAATCGAAAACATAATCATAATTCCCGATGGAGCAATGGCGACTGTTCCGTTCGAAACACTTTTTACCGAAAAATATACTGCAAAATGGACAGACCGGAAAAATACAGCTTACTTTTCTGATATGCCTTTTCTGATAAAAAAATATAATATTTCGTATTCGTATTCCGCAACGCTTTTCAAAAATACTTTCCCGAAAAAAAAACAAAACGACATAGAACTCACCAACATGAGCGACTGGCTTGCTTTCGCTCCCGTTTTCGATGATAACAACACAAGCGGCACAAGTGCTGTTTCGCGAAAATTATTGATTGATTTAGAAAAAGGAAAAAACGAAAACGGTATCCTAAAGCGCAGCTACCTTCGAGACGGAAGCTACGTTAGTCCGCTTCCGGGCACACTCGATGAAGTGAACGATATTTTCGAAATTTTCGATAAAAACGGTAAACAGTCAAAATATTATACCAAAAGCAATGCAATCGAAGAAACAGCAAAATCGGAAGAATTGGAAAAATACCGAATTTTACATTTTGCCACACACGGCTTCGTAAACACGGAAAAGCCTGAACTTTCGGGTATTTTGCTGGCACAGGATACAAGTGCAAGTTTTGAAAGTTACGAAAATATGTACGGAAATGTTGCGCAACAAAATGACGGAATTTTATATCAATCAGAAATCTATAATTTGGAATTAAATTCCGATTTGGTCGTACTTTCCGCCTGTGAAACAGGTTTGGGAAAAATTACATCGGGCGAAGGCGTAATCGGCTTGTCCAGAGCACTTTTGTATGCCGGAACAAAAAACATCATCGTCAGTTTATGGCAAGTTTCCGATGAAAGCACATCGCAATTGATGATAAATTTTTATAAGAATTTATTGTCGGATAAAAACTTTGCCAAAGTTGATACGGAATTTGG
>DYMH01000173.1 GCA_020721645.1 Draconibacterium orientale | reverse complement strand
CTGAAAATAAGGGCTTTAAGTTAAATTCACATCTTTACATAAATTACTGATTATTAGCGTTTTTACACTTTCCACTTTCAAACTTTATACTTTTTATACTTGGCTCATTAGTTCTTTAACGATTTTATCCAAAACCATTTCTGTACGCAAAATATCTTCTTTTGAAATATCAAAATGAGTAACAAATCGGCAGGCACCATATCTTGGAGGCGTTAGCAAGATGTTGTTGGATTTCATTTTTTCGATAAAAAGTTCAGCGATATTCGATTTTTTGGATTTGAAACGCAGAAAAAAGATATTCGATTGCACTTCTTCCGGTTTGATATCGAAAATATCGAATTTCGATAGAATAAGTGCAAGTTTTTTGGCGTTTTCGTGGTCTTCCGATAAGCGTTTCGACATTTTTTTCAGGGCAATTAAACCGGGAGCAGCCAAAATACCCACTTGTCGCATTCCGCCGCCCATGAGTTTGCGATTTTTCCGAGCTTTTTGAATAAACTCAGATGTTCCTGCAAGCATCGAGCCAATGGGTGCACATAAACCTTTCGACAGGCAAAACATCACCGAGTCGGCATGTTTTGCAAGTTCTTTAACATCAACATTTAAAGCTACTGCTGCATTGAAAATTCGTGCCCCGTCCAAATGCACCGGTATTGCATATTTTTCGGCATTTTGTTTAATTTCCGACATGGTGTCGAGCGGCATCACCGTTCCGTTGCCCAAAGTATTTTGAATTTCAATAAGTCCTGTTTTAGGGAAATGTATGTCTTCTGTTTTCCGAATCAAAGTTTCAATTTCGTCCCACGAAATCCATTCGCGCTCTGGATTGCGAATGGTTCGCAGTTGAACACCTGCAATAACAGCTGCAGCTCCGGCTTCGTATTGAACGGGGTGGGAGGCATCGGATATAATCATTTCATCGCCGTGCCGGCAGTGTGTGAGAAATGCCAATTGATTGCCGAAAGTGCCGGAAGGAACGAATAGTGCAGATTGTTTGCCGAGCATTTCGGCAGCCGTTTTTTCGAGTTCAAGCATCTCCAAATCTTCGCCGAAAACATCATCGCCAACTTTGGCTTCAAACATTGCCTGTCGCATTTCGGGTGTCGGTTTGGTAACTGTATCCGAACGGTAATCTATTATTTTAGTATAGTTCGTCAATATACGTTATAAATTGGAAACCGAAGTATGTATAATTATACTTTGATTGGTTGATTTTTTGATGTGCTGATATGCTGATTGCTTTTAATATCAAATAGATAAACAATTTGTAAAACGCAATTTATGACCGTGCTTTGTATAGTAAATTTTTTTATTTTTTCATTTCCAAATTTCCACATTTCCTATTGTTTTTCAATTGCTTGAAAATCTGATTTTAGGAAAGCGTTTGGCTTTTTTGGGTATTTGATATTATGAAAATCGAAATAATAGATTTTGGCATCTGCGGCACCGAGTATCAATTTGAAACAGCGAGCTGCTTTGTAATCGCCGCCCGGACCTACTTTGTGCATGAAAATAATGTCTTGATTTTTTTCGGCAATTGCTTTTGTAATTTCTTCGGGTTCTACAATTTTAACTTTGCCTGAATAGATTGTTGCGATTTTTTCTTCGGTATCGAAATCGGAGGGTAATTCTTCTTTCAGCAGATACAGTGTTTTGATTTTTGTTGGATTTTTTTGGGTTCTGTAATGCCCTATAATGCTGTTTTCTTTCACATTAGGATTGTCTTTCATCCATTGGATATGATTTTGAAGAAACAGGAGAATTGCCCCGAGTTTATAGTCGTATTTATCTAAATCCACATCGTAATACGACACCGGAAATTCTGCCAAATCGGGCATTTGTTCCACACTGCCCTGATTTTTTCCGTTCAATAAACTGATAAAAGTGTAGGGGATATTGTCTTTATCTTCACCAAAAGTAACTTTTGTGCGAACAATGAACGAGTAGTTTGGATTTTTTCGTTGTTTACTAAATTCTGCGGTGGACATAAAATCGAAGGGCGTAATCGTCCACGTATTGTTTGCAGCTTCCTTCATCGCATTGTTGTAGTCGTTGAACATATTTTCGTCCTGAACGAAATATGTTTTAGTTTTGAAGAATTTTTCAATATCGGTTTGGCTTGCCGATTTTTCCTGAGAAATCAGGCGAAAAGTTGAAAATAATGTCAAGAACAGCAGAAATAGGTTTTTCATGGATTTCGGTTTAGTGAGTGTAATTATTTTGTTAAAGGTATAAATAAAGGGTGAGCTTCGTTATATTTTCTTATGTAAAGAAAGGTGTTTTTTTTCTTTTTACTTCTTTTCATCGCATTAAATTCATCGTATAATTTGGGGTCTTTCATCAAAATAACTTCCACGGCATCAACTGTATAATCAAGAATTTCGCCTGTTTCAGTATTCAAAAGATATTGCCGCATTTCGGTACGGGTAACGGCTGGGTCGTAATAGTCGGTATGTCCGTATGGTGTATAGTTTTGGTCGATATAGGTTTTGTTTGCAACAAAGTGGCAGATGCTGCCAATAATGGGTATCCGATTAAATTCATCGTTAAACAGAATGTAAGGAACGCCCTTGTCGCAATAACCCCAAATTTTATTTTCTTTTATTTGTTGCTGAACACCCATTTCATCGAAATACCGAAGTGAATTTTCATTGAGTAATTTATCGAAAAAATCAAAGTCGTTTGTTTTGATTTGCGTTACAATTTTCGACTTCGGCAGAGGTGAATTATTTCTAAATTGATTGAAATTAAGATAAATCCCATCTGTAAACTTTAAAGCCGGTGTGTATTTTATTTGTGATAATTTGATGGTATCGGATTGCGAAAAAACCCGAAAATTAACTGAAATGAATAAGATGAAGAAGACTATTTTTGTGCTCATGGAAATGTTTTTTACAAAAATAAACCTTTAAGCTAAAATTCAAAAAATTAGTTGTACATCAAATCTCGGTATTTATTAAACGTTTTATTATTCGGTTTATTTATATCTTTTTTTGAATTTACATAATTTTTTTTCAAAAATATATTTATATTTACATTTAATAATGTTGTTATTTTAAAATTAGGAAAATTCCTTGGAAAACTCTATTATTTTCTTGTGTCGAGTTGTATAAATATATTAATGTTTAATGATAAGCAAACCAATAACCTTTAACGAAAACCTTATGTATATTCTGTCAAAAATTGTCGATTGGCTTACACATAAGTCCGACAAAAAATACGAGAAAGACCTGATAAACAAGGTTTTGATGCTGAGCATTTTACTGGTTTTTGGTTTTTTATTAACATCAATTCCGGCAATTTTTCAATTAATTAATGAACACTATATTTTAGCATCGATATTAAGCACAGCATCTATTTCTATCATACCGGCGATGTTTTACTTACGAATTACAAAACACTATCAACAAGTCTCAATTTTCGCCTTATTGTTGTTAATTGCTTTGGCTTTTTATTTGCTTATTACCGGTGGCGTTCAGAATACAGGGATTTTGTGGTTGTTTTTGTTTCCTTTGTTTAGTTTTTTTCTTGTTGGGTTTAAGCCCGGATTTTTCATTTCATTAGGTTTTTTAGGTTTCATTATTGTCTATTTTTTAATTCCGATAGAGAAAAATTCGTTTTTCGCAGTCTATCCCGATGCCTTTAAAATACGCTTTATCCTTATTTTTTTCAGTATTTTAATGCTTACATTTATTTACGAGTATTTTAAAAATATTTTTTTGGCACAAACCGAAAAAGAGTTGCTCGAAAATGAAAAATTATTAAAAGAAAAAAACGATTTTATATCAAAAGTATCCTACCAAATTAGGACGCCGCTCAGCAATATTGTGGGGATTTTAGATATTTTCAAAGTCGCACAAAGCGAAGAGCAACAGCGAGACATCATCAATACCATACAAGCCTCGGTAAATAATTTGGTTGCCTTGGTAAATGCCATTACCTTAGAATCGGAGGCAAAAATATCCTATGTTAAAAATGATGATATTACCTTCGATTTATATCAAACCATAAAAAAAACAATACGCTTGTACTCCGATGATGCTGATTCTACTATAAAATTTAATTTCAATTTCTCCGACAAAATTCCCCGTAGATTGTACGGAAATGTAACCTTAGTAAAACAAGTATTTTTGAGTGTGATTGATTTTTTTAGTAAATTTGAAAAAAGCGACAACCTAACTCTTGATATCGTTGTAACAGAAAAAGAATCGGAAAAAAATAAAGAAATAAGAACCCTTTTTAAGATAAAAAGTAATATTAATTTCAGCGTATTTGCTCAAGTTTTAGGCTTTCCGGAAGGGGCAAGCAATGTTGATAAAATAGATAATCACGACATAAAACTATTAAATAACATTATCCTGTCGTTGGAAGGAAAATTAAATCTTTATTCCGATGACGGCAACATCGCATTTTTGATTTCAATTCCTTTCGCATTAATAGAAAAAACGAGTGTAAAAGAAGAAATGCGTGTCGAAATAACGCAAGAATCGGTCGAAATACTAGAACCCTTACCGACTAAAATAAAAGTGAGCGATGCCAATATATTATTGGTTGAGGATAATAAAATTAATCAAAAAATAATGGTGCTCAGCTTATCCAAGCAAGTTAAAAATATCGACATAGCCGAAAACGGAAAAGAAGCTATCGAAAGATTCGGGACTACAAAATATGATTTAATCCTCATGGATATTCAAATGCCGATAATGGACGGATATAAAACAACCCAAAAAATTCGAGAAACAGAATCGGGCACTAATTCACACATTCCCATTATCGCCATCACTGCCAATGCCTTGTCGGGCGATAGAGAAAAGTGCATTCAATCCGGAATGGACGATTATATAAGCAAACCATTTCAAATTTCTTTTGTTTTGGAAAGGATTAAACTGCATTTGGGAGCAAACGGAGTTCACTGACACAAGCTAAAATGAACGATTTCCTTTAAAAAAATCTTAACATTCTTAGCCTTCAATTTATTCGGACAGTGAAAATTTTAAATCGAAATTTCGGGTATTGAAGACTTTTTTTACTTTTGTGAAAAATTAAATTAAAACCCGTAAAAATAATAAAATGTCAGGTCATAATAAGTGGTCCACAATTAAAAGAAAAAAAGGAGCAATTGATGCCAAACGCTCGAAAATATTTTCGCGTCTCATCAAAGAAATTACCGTAGCAATCAAAGAAGGCGGCAACAGCGACCCAAACTTTAATCCGCGACTGCGTGCTGCTATTCTCAATGCAAAGGGCGTGAATATGCCCAAAGATAACATCGAACGTGCAATAAAAAAAGCCGATACCGACACCAATTCCTACGAAGAACTCACTTTTGAAGCCACCGGACAGGGAGGCGTGGCAATATTTATTGAATGTTTGACAGATAATCATTTACGAACCGTGGCAAGCATTCGTTCCATACTCAATAAAAAGGGAGGAACTATGGGAAAAAATGGTTCCTTGGCTTATCTTTTTGAACGAAAGGCTATTTTTACAATTCCTGCAAAAAATTTCACCCGTGATTTCCTCGAACTCGAACTCATTGATGCCGGTTTGGAAGAATTGGAAGACGATGGAGACAGGCTCATAATTACGGTGAAACTCGAAGATTTTGGAAATATGCAAAAAAAATTGGAAGAACTCGAAATTGAACCCGAAAATTCCGAATTTCAAAGAATACCCAATTCAACAAAAATTTTGGACAAAGACACAGCTCTGAGAGCATTGAAACTTATCGAATTTATTGAAGAAGATGATGATGTTCAAAATGTGTTTCACGACATCGAAATGACCGATGATTTGAGCCAAGCTCTTGACGAAGAATAGAAATTATTCTTTGATTGCCTGATTTTTTAATGGGCTGATATGTTATTTGTTTTGAATATCAAATTACCAATCGATAACATTACATTTTATCATCAAGCTAATATAAAATATATAAATCCGAGCATTTTTTTTGCTCGGATTTATTTGTATGTATGTGTTCAGTTTAAAAAGTCGCATAGAGGTTATACATGCAATATTATTTGTCATTAAAATACTGTAAAACAGTTAATAAGATAACCGCTGTGCGACTATGATTCCAAAATTTGAGCTTTTTATACCGGACTCATGTATAAAAAAAACGCAAAGACTTTGAAAAGTACTTTGCGAGTTTAAATTCTGCAAAGAAAAAGATTTATAGACTTAATTACATAAATAATATTTATTTTGCAGAAAACACTGATTATGGAAAATATTTTTACAGGGGAAAATATTTTAG
>DYMH01000036.1 GCA_020721645.1 Draconibacterium orientale | reverse complement strand
TCAGCCAAAAATAGAAAGAAAAACGATAATTGCAAATGAAGATACCATAAAAATAAAATAAAAAACAATGTAAAAATATTGAATGACTAAATTGATAATTTATAAGCGATTTTAAAATTTAGATTGATAAGTTGATTTTTTTGTCGAAATTTTCACATATATTTACAAGAAATTATAATTATAAATTTTATTTCCAAACTCGAAAAAAGATACTTATTTTCAAACTAAAACTATAAGCGATGAAAAAATATTTGATTCAATTTTCAATGATAATATTTATTTTAGCTTCATGCGGCAAAACCGAGCAAAATTTTGCCCCCGGCAGCGAACCCGATTATTCGGAAAAAACAGCGGTCGGCGAAGGATCGGAAAAGAAAGATTACAGTCCGCCTCCTATTAATGAAACAAATTCGACAAGCGAAACCGGCGAAGATCCTGTAATAGAGAAAAAGATTATCAAAACAGCAGAAGTTAGTTTTGGAGTTTCGGACTATAAAAAGACAAAATCTCGCATCGAAAAAATCATAAAAAAATATAAGGGATTTGTATTACAGGAAAACGAAAGCAACAATTCGTACAGCATCGGAAATTCAATTGTAATCCGGGTTCCGTTTCAAAATTTCGATTCTTTATTGAACTCTTTGGAAGGTGAAGCCGATAAATTTGAATCGAAAACAATAAATCTGAACGATGTTACCGAAGAATTTATCGACATCGAAAAACGTTTGGAAAATAAGCGAAAAGTAGAAGCACAATATCTCGAAATACTAAAAAAAGCCTACACTATAACCGATATACTGGAAGTAAACGAACACATTCGGGTGATTCGCGAAGAAATTGAAGCGAAAGAAGGACGCTTGAAATATCTCAGCAATCAAGTGGGATTGAGTACAATAACGCTTTATATTCATCAAGATTACGATACTGTTTCGTACGGATTCTTCCATAAAATAGGTGAAGCTCTTGGCGGTGGTTGGAACGGATTTTTGGCATTTTTGGTAGGTATCATTTACTTGTGGCCTCTTCTGCTTATCGGTTTTGCACTCTTTTTTATTCTTCGAAGCAGTATCCGCAGAAGGAAAAAAAATATCAGCCAAAATAAGTAAGATTTGAGGGCGAAACCTACACAGAAATTATATTTTTTAATGTCGTTTTAGAAAACTTTATGTTTTTCTTTTAAACTTAATAATGAAAAAAAACATAGCATTAGTACTTTCGAGCGGTGGTGCCCGAGGGTTGGCTCATATTGGCGTTATTGAAGAGCTTGAAAATCAAGGTTTTGAAATCACGTCAATTGCCGGAACTTCTATGGGGGCTCTTATTGGCGGATTTTATGCAATGGGCAAATTGAACGAATTTAAAAAATGGGTCAAGAAATTAGACAAAGTAGAAGTTTTTAATTTGATTGATTTTACATTCAGTTCGCAAGGAATAATAAAAGGCGACCGTATTTTTAAAAAATTACGAATTTTTATCGATGATTGCAATATCGAAGATTTTAAAATTCCTTATGCTGCAATTGCTACCGATATTTCCAATGAAGAAGAAGTTGTGTTCACTTCGGGTAGTTTTTACGATGCAGTGAGGGCATCACTGGCTATTCCCACGGTTTTTACTCCTGTTCATAAAGGCGAAAGTATTTTTGTGGACGGCGGCGTTATGAATCCCGTCCCCGCAAACCGGGTTGTACGTACTGAGTTTGATATTTTAACAGTTGTAGATGTTTATGCTGATATTCCTTTCGTTCAGGAAGAAATTCTCACCAAAAAAGAAACAAAAATTTTATCGACCTACGAAAAAAATGTTCAATTTTTTTTGGATAAATTAAACGAATTTTTCTCTTCAAATCAAAAGCCTAAATTGGGATATTTCAGGCTTGTAGATGCAGTTACAAGTGCCATGGTACACCGCATATCAGCTTTAACAATGGAAACGTATCGACCGGATATTTTAATTAATATTTCAAAAAAAGCCGGGCATACATTTGATTTTTACAAAGCATCGCAACTCATAGAATTGGGGCGACAAGCAGCACGCAAAGCCATTGCAGAATACAAAAAACAATATGATACGGAGCTGTAAATCTTATTCCGCCGTTTTTTTCAAATAATTCAAATACAATTCGATACTCTTTCGTTTTTCGACATCGAGTCTAAAATTCAAATCGTGGTTTAAATATTTCATAATATCAATTACTTGATAGTTAATGTTTTGTGATTCTATTTCAACCACAGCACGAATATTTTCGAGTCCAAAAGACAAGGCTTTGTTAAGTTCATTGATATAAAGCGGGTTGATTTCTTGAGTAGAAACCCAGCACGCAAAAACAAAAGGCAGTCCGGTGAATTGAAACCATGCGTCCGACAAATCGTAATTGTAACGAAATTTCTGTGAAAGAAGCAATGCCCGGTCGCCGATGATAACACCTGCTGTTTTTTTGGAAATTAAATCCTCGTAACCGGCTTGGGCATCGGTGATTTTGGGCGAAATTTTCCAATAATGTTTCATCAAAATTTTGGCTAAATTAACCGATGACATTGACTGATAATCTAATAACACATTATCAATTTCATTCAAGGGAACCTGCGACGAAAGCAAAACCGATGGCATCCGGCGTTGGGTTGAAATACAAAAATCGGAAACGATAAAATAATTTTCTAATTCGGCAAGCAAAGCCACAGGCACAATTCCGATGTCGGCTCGGTGTTCACGCAATTTTTGAGCACAAGCCGAAGGAAAATCCATTTCGATGCTGCTGTTTTCTTTGAGATATTGTGAATGTTCGATACCGTATAAAAACGGTTTTGTATTTAAGTATGATATAACCGATAGTTTAATTTTTTCCATAAATCGAGTTAATAAGTAATGAGTCTGATGTAAAAAGCTGCATGACAGATATATTTGTAAAATCACAAAACACAGTTTCACTCGGAATTAGTAAATTGCCTTGCAGCTTTATATTTAAAATTTTAAACTATTTATTCAGAACTCGGTATTTAAAAATGTATTTCTGAGTTATACTGTACACGGTCATAGATTGCGTTTGATAAATTGTATAACTATTTGATATTAAAAATAATCAGCATATCAACACATCAAAAAATCAACCAATCATAGTATAGATATTATGCTATGCACGGTCGTAAATTGCGTTTTGTAAATTATATAACTATTTGATATTAAAAACATTCCGCATATCAGCACATCAAAAAATCAACCAATTAATGTATATTTATCATATTTTCATTTTTTTGTATAAATGTATTTAACAATTCTGTTTTGGTATTTAGTGATATTTAAAGGCATGGAACTGATATTTTGCTTCACTTTCAAACCACATTCGGGACAATAATAGTCGATTGTACTCACAAATGTACCGCATGCCGGACAGCGATTAACATCTTTCAACCATTCTTTTTGCCTGCGTTCTGTGGCTTCACTGCTATCGAAGTCAAAATTCGCAACCCCGAACAGATGTGCAAAAAATTTCTCGTTATTATTCTGAATTACAATAACATTAACGGTATAAAACAAAAAAATAAAAATTGGGGCAAATATTATAAAACTTATAACAGAATATAAACTTAATAATGCAGAAAACACAATTACTGCCAATATAATCCTTATAAAAGGAAGCGTTTGAGATTCGACAGTGAGAAAAATTCCAAATTCATCGTTTTGGAACTTAATGTTTGAATCGAAAGGTATCGCAAACAAAGATTTTTCGGAACGAAATCGCAAGTCCGTTCCTTTGCGTATCAAGTCTGTTGCATGGTTTCTCTCCAATTCACCAAAGACCAAAGAAACAGCCGAATACAAGTCAATTTCGTGTGTTTTTACAAAATCTTCGGGAATGTAAAATTTTTGTGTGATACTTAACGGAAACGGCATGTATCGTGTCTTTACATGTTTTTCAGAACTTCGTGCAATTCAAGAATCGCTGCATCGAATATTATTTTGCATTCGCCATACAAATGTTGATAATCTTTTTCTTTGTTGCCTGCTTTTGCTTCCAGCTCCATTTCGCGAAACATTGCAGATAGATTTTCCAAACCTACTATCAATACCGATGATTTGGCTTGGTGTGCCGATTTTCCCAATCCGATTAAATCAATATTAACAACAGTCTTGTTTATGTTTTCCATTACGGACGGCATGGTTTCCAAAAAAAGCTCTATCATTTTTTTTGTAAATCCCGCATCTTTTGAAGATGAATTTAAGTACTCTAAATTGATGTATTGAGCCATATAACCTTTGATTTAATAATGTATTGATATGTTGATTTAAAAATTTTAAATTAAATCATAAATTCGAAACTGAAAGCTTTTGTATAAACTCGTAATTATCCTTTGGCTTTTCAGCACAAACCACAACATCGAAATAAAGAAGTTGATATCTTGTACTCATTTACAAGAAAAAATATAAAAATAGGCATTTTTAAAATATTTTCTAACTTTGCAAAGAAAAACAAATCTAAAATAAAATTTTGAAACATCATCTTAAAATTTTCGTAATAAAATTATAGAATACATCTTAAATTAAAAAATATTCTCATATGAAGAAAATATCACTTTCAATCGTTTTGATAATTTTAACAAGTTACCTTCTTTTTTCACAAATCGACACAACAAAAATGCGTGTTGCCGACAATCAAGGTGCCGAATTGGCTTATAATAAAGGAGTTCAGGATTTTTTATCGAAAGATTACGCCGGAGCTGTTGCTGATTTTTCTAAAGCAATACAAAATCGACCGAATTATACAAAAGCGTATTACAACCGAGGGATTTCTAAAACCGAAATGAACGATTTTACGGGTGCCGTTGCCGATTTGTCGGTGGTTATTGAATTATTGCCCGGCGAATCGAAATCCTATTTTGCACGCGGCTATGCCAAAGTCAGATTAGCAGACTATCAAGGTGCCGAGAAAGATTTTACCGCCGCACTCGCCAACGGATATTCCAAAGCCAATGTTTATTATTATCGCGGTGTTTGTTACTATGAGCAGGAAAATACAGAAAAAGCCATTGCAGATTTCGATAAAGCCATTGAAACACAATCTGTTTATGCCTATGCCTACAACGACCGAGGCAGTGCCAAACGCAAAGCCGGAAACTTGGAAGGAGCCGAAAGCGATTACCAAAAAGCAGTGGAAATGAATCCGAAATTAGCTTTTGCATTCAACAATTTGGCTTCGGTGCAGTACGAATTAAAAAAATACGATGAAGCAATCGAATCCTCAAACAAAGCAATTGAAGCCGATAATGAATATTATTTTGCCTACACCAATCGAGGCTTATCAAAATATGCAAAAGCCGATTACAAAGGTGCGGCAGAAGATTTTCAAAAAGCAATCGACTTTAACTCCAATTACGACAAAGCCTATAATGATTTAGGAACAGCTCTTCTGAAATTAAAAGATTACAAAAACGCCCTTGCTGCATTTTCAAAATCCATTTCGCTGAATCCTAATTACGCAAAAGCATACGTAAACAGAGGAACAGCAAAAGAAATGTTGAGAGATTTCAGAGGTTCTTCGAGCGATTGGAAAAAAGCTGTTGAATTGGGAATTGAAAATCCAAGTCTCTACACGGAAGGTGCAAAATAAACCGTACTGAAAATGTAGATATTCGATAAGGATTGATTATCAAATAATTAAACAAGTCGTTCTCTGTATCTGTTTCCTGCATTCTTTTATTTTCGAGGGTGCTCATACTCGCATCACTAAATTTCCTCATTTTTTGAACATGAACAAAATCGTAATAATCATTTTCTTATTATTCATCGGAATACCTGTTTGGGGACAAGTTGAGGAAATTGTGATTAACACCGACCAAATAAAAACAAACAAATCCGGTTTTGCCGAAGCAAAACAAAATATCAAAACAGGCGATTCTTATTACGATAAACATAATACGGGCGGCTATAGCATGGCTTTGGAAAATTATTTGAGAGCCAATAAATACAACAACGAAAATGCCGAATTAAACTATAAAATCGGCGTTTGCTACCTAAATTCTGTTCAAAAACGAAATGCACTGCCGCATCTGCAAAAAGCTTTTTCGACAAATCCCACTATTTCAATTTATATTCATTACAATCTCGGAAGAGCATATCAATACAACACCATGTTCGATGATGCAATAAAAGAATATAATCTCTATAAAAAAGAAGCAAAAAAGAACGGCAATCCGGAAGAACAGAAAAAAATCACCAAAAAAATTACCGAATGCACCAACGGGAAACTCTTTGAAGAATATCCAACCGATGCCATGGTCGTTAATCTTAAAGCCATCAACTCAATTTACCCGGATTATTGTCCGCTGATTTCTGCCGATGAATCCATGATGATATTAACCTCTCGACGCGAAGGAAATATGGGAGGTATCGACAAAACCGATGGAATTTTTTACGAAGATATTTACGTTTCGTATAACAAAAGCGGACTATGGAGCAATTCAAAAAACATCGGCACGCCGCTCAATACCGATACACATGATGCAACCGTAGGGCTTTCGCCCGATGGGCAACAATTGTTTCTTTATCGGGATATGGACATTTATATTTCAAATCTTAAAGGAAACAAATGGAGCGAACCGGAAGCTATGCCCGAAATGATAAATTCTCCCGAAAATGAAAATTCAGCTTGCATTTCGTTCGATGGGAATACCCTGTTTTTTGTTCGCGGAAAAACAGGGGATACGGAAACCGGCAACGGCGACATCTGGTACTGCAACAAAAAGAAAGGCATTTGGGGAACTCCTCACAAACTCAGTTCGGTAATTAATTCCAAGTACGATGAAGACGGTGTTTTTCTTCACCCCGACGGAAGGACATTGTATTTTAGCTCAAAAGGGCACAACAGCATGGGTGGATACGATATTTTTCGCAGCATTAGACAAGCCGATGGTATCTGGTCGAAACCCGAAAATTTAGGTTTCCCGGTCAATTCACCCGATGATGATATCTATTTTGTGATGGCTGCCAACGGGAAAAAAGGCTATTATTCCTCCGTAAAACAAGACGGAGAGGGCTTTATGGATATTTACGAAATCTCGTTTCCCGGCATGATTACTTATGATGACCAAATGGTACTGAAACAAAATCAGCTCGTTTCGCAAACAGTAAGTGAAGAGAAAAAAGTAAAATTAACAATTGTTAAGGGAAGTGTTACCGATGGAAATACCGGAGCTGCTATTGAAGCAGGAATCGAAATATTTGACAATTCAAAAAACGAAACTGTGATGAACGTTAATTCCAATAGTTCGACCGGTAATTATCTCGTTTCCCTGCCTTCCGGAAACAACTACGGTATGTCTGTCAGAGCCGATAACTATTTATTTTACTCCGAAAATTTTGATATTTCTGAAAAAGAAGAATATCAAGTTATCGAAAAAAATATCAAACTCTATCCTGTAAAAGAAAATACAAAAGTCGTTCTAAAAAATATATTTTTCGATTTCGATAAATCAGTTTTGAAACCCGAATCTTATGCCGAATTGGAACGCCTGAAAAAACTCATGACCGACAATCCAACGTTACGCATCGAATTATCGGGGCATACCGACAACAGCGGAAAATACGAACACAACGTACAACTCTCGAAAGACCGTGCCGCATCGGTTACAGCATATCTCGAATCCATAGGCATTGATGCTGCACGATTGACAAGTAGGGGTGCCTCGAGCGATGAGCCAATCGCCTCAAACGACAATGAAAAAGGACGGCAACAAAACAGAAGAGTTGAATTTAAAATCATTTCAAAATAAACGAAAAAACATATTTAAACTGTATAACAATGAAAATCAAAAGTTTAGTAACAATCCTAATCCTTTCACTTTTTATTTTTTCGGAAGTCGATGCCCAAAAATTTATACGTATTAAACGCAGCGAGTTAAAAATCGAAGAACTTGGTTTCAATGAAGCCATGAAAAATGTTAGAAAAGGCAATCGATTTTTCAGAAAAAACCGCGAAGGAGATTATGCGACAGCACTCAATTTCTATCTAAAAGCCGCAGAATACAACGAAGACAACCCAAAACTCAATTATCTGATTGGAGTGTCTTATCTGAAAACAGCCGAAAAACGAAAAGCTTACAAATATCTTAACAATGCTTATCTTGTAAATGAAGCAGTAACAACCGATTTGTTGTACGTTCGTGCAATGGCAAGGCAATACAATTACGATTTTGCAAAAGCAATTACAGATTACAACGATTATTTTGAAAAATTATCACCGCGCGAACGCGAACGCCAAAAAAAATACATCGACAAACACATCAATGAGTGCGAAAACGGAATCAATTTAGTGAAAAATCCCATTCGCTGTTTTATCGATAATTTGGGGAAAGGAGTAAATTCAGTTGCTCCTGAATACAGTCCGGTGTTCTTTCTCGAAGATTCGGTTTTGTATTTCACTTCTCGCCGCGAAAATACCACAGGCGGAAAAAAGAGTTATTTGAACAATCTTTATTTTGAAGATTCCTACCTCTCAAAAGCCAAAAACAACAATTGGGGAGATGCCGAACAAATGGGCTTTCCAATAAACACCAAACACAACGATGCCATTGTCGATATTTCGCCCGAAGGCAAAGAATTGTGCATTTACAAAGGTCATAAAGGCAAAGGCAATCTATACAATTCGCAGTTCAACGATGGCGACTGGGGCGGATTGCATAAAATTCGTGAAATTGATAAGAAAAAATATCGCGAAAGCTCAGTTTCCATCACCAAAGACTCACTCATTCTATATTTTGTTAGCAACCGCAAAGGCGGAAAAGGCGGCAAAGATATATGGGTTACATATCGCACACAAAACCGCTCACGATGGCAAAAACCTACAAATTTATCAACCATCAACTCAAAATACGATGAAGAAAGCGTTCGGATATCGCAAGATGCCACAACTTTGTTTTTCAGCTCGAAACGCGAAGGGTCGATGGGCGGATACGATGTTTTTAAAGCTGTACGAAACAACGATGGAACATGGAACGAACCCGTAAATATCGGATTTCCTGTCAATACTCCTGATGATGACATGTTTTTCATGCTCACCCCCGATGAAAAATTCGGATACTATGCAGCCAATCGCGACAGTGGATTCGGTGATAAAGACATTTACGAAATTATCTTTCTGGGAAAAGAAAAACCGATTTATCAGGAATCCGATAACGATTTGATTGCCTGCATCAAAACACCGGTGAGCGAAGCCGAAATCGAAGGTAAGGTCTTTATTAAAACAGTTCCTTTATCTTCAATAAAAGGAACGGTTACCGATGCCTTATCCTTACAGCCTATCAACGGTGCAACCATCGAATTGGTCGATAACATTTCGGGTAAAGTCATCAACACTGTAACAACCGATGCCCAAGGTAAATATACAATGAGTATGCCCAAAGGAAATAATTTTGCATTTTCGGCAGGTGCTCCGGATTATTTCTTCTATTCCGAAAATTTTGTCATCAAAGACACTTCGACACACATCACAAAAGACGTTCAGCTGCAACCCATGGGAATTGGTGCAAAAATTGTGTTGAACAATGTCTTTTTCGACTCGGGTAAAGCCATTCTTCGCCCCGAATCGTATCCCGAACTCAATCGCTTAATTGCAATTATGAATCAATACCCAAAATTAGTCGTCGAAATTTCGGGACATACCGACAATGTCGGTTCTGATGCCAACAATCAAAAACTATCGCAAAAACGAGCACAAGCCGTTGTTGATTATATTGTTTCCATGGGTGTTGCAATTAACCAGATAACAGCAATGGGATACGGCGAAAGCCAACCGCGTGCCGATAATAAAACAAAAGCCGGCAAACAGCTCAACCGCCGTGTTGAAGCAAAAGTAATGGATAAGTAAGATTTTTTTTAAAATTTTAAAAATCATCTTTCAAAATTTGAAAGATGATTTTTTTTTTGAATATTTTACAATACAGAAAAAAAATGTAAATTGCATCATAAAAACAAACGGAAAAATGAACAAAAAAGATGTTTTATTTCCCGCCGTATTAGTCGGAGCATCAATTATTTTCATTTTTGTTTCTATGGCTGTTTGGCTTTCAAAAGGTCAATCAAAAAAGTGGATTTCTCGAAAAATTAAAATCGGGGCTTTCATACTTTCTTTAAGTTCAATGGCAGCTTGCAGCCAACCTCAGATAACTTGTTACGATGTGGCACCGCTTGATAATTTTCAATTCAAAGGCACTCAAAACGATATTGTTGTTGTAAATCCGGATTCTTCAACCAATATCAACGGACAAATAACGGGCAGGCAAGCCAAAAAATTTTCCTTTAATATTACTGACGAAAAAAATCATATTCTTTATAAAGATAATATTTTTGCAAAAGATAATTCGTATGATTCTATTGTAGAAAACTTTGAATTTCAGATAAATAAAAACATTCCTGACGGAAAATATTTTTTGCACCTCTTCTCAACAGAAAAAGAAAATCAAGACAGCATTCGGTTTGCAACCCAAACCCAAGAGTTAAAAATAATACGAACCAATAACTAAATTTGTTATGAAAAAAGAATTTTACCTTTCCTTTTTTGTTTTTGGTTTAACCATACTGTTCAGTGGAATTTGTGTGGCAGTCTATTTATCGAAAGGGAAATCAGCATTTTGGATTTCAAAAAAGATGAAAATCGGCGCATTGATTCTATCATTTACAGTTTTAAGCAGCGGTGGTTGCACGCCAATGTGTTACGATTCGTCCGAACCAACTGAATATATCAATTTAGATAGTATCGAGAATAATACATTAAATATAGATTTATCAACAAATAACAAAGTAACAGGTACGATTTCCGAAAGGATTTCGAACGAATTTTCATTTGCCCTCGGAAATATCTCTTCAGACACAATTTTCTATCAATCTGATATTTTTGCAACAGACGGCGAGTTCGATGAAATAACAGAAACCTTCGCACTCACAATTCCTGAGACAAAAAACGGCGATTTCATTCTGCGTTTTTATAATACCAACCAAAACCTTCAAGCAGATCATTATCCGATTGCCGAAATTCCAATAAAAATAGTACACAGCCGCATTGCCGATGTCCAAAATTAAACTTCCTCTTGTCGCATTTGAAATTACTTCGATTTGTAATTTGCGATGTCGATACTGTTATAATTATTGGAACGCACCGACAATAAATACTTTTTTGCATTTCAATTCCTATAAACAATCGATTAAAACATTAAAAAAACTTTTCTCGGTTGCCGATGTCGGACACATGACATTTACAGGCGGCGAACCATTTATGGCTGAGCGATTTGTGGAAACTGTTCTGTATGCTCGAATGAAAAAAAAATCGGTTACAATTATAACAAACGGAACACGTTCCAATGAAAATTCCTACCGTCAATTGGTCGAAATAGGCGTGCAAATGTTTGAACTCCCCATACATTCCTATCTTTCCGATGTTCACGACCGAATGACAAACCTCAACGGCTCGCACGGCAAAGTATTGGAAACGATACGGATTTTGAGCCAACTTGATGTACACATTGTTGCAGTTGTCGTATTAACAAAAATAAATGCAAATCATATTGCCGACACATTGCTGTTTATTAAACAATTGGGAATAACGCGAATTATGCTCAATCGTTTCAATATAGGCGGTCGGGGAATAGATAATAACGAAGAATTGCAGCTCTCGGAAGAAGAACTTCAAACGGCTTTTAAAAGTGCTTCGGAAACGGCATTACAACAAAAAATTACCGTTTCGTCGAATGTTTGTACACCAATTTGCATTCTCAATCCAAACGATTACCGAGGTATTTCATTTACGTTTTGCTCGGCAGATGTTAAAAATCGCCCTTTAACTTTAGAATTAAATGGAAATTTACGATTTTGCAATCATTCCCCCGTTGTTTTAGGAAACATATTCACCGATAAATTAGAACTGATTTTGAACAATGATAAGACAAAATTGTGGGAAGGGATTCCTGAATATTGCGTCGATTGTCAGGTTTTTGAACGCTGCCGAGGCGGTTGTCGGGCAGCATCGGAACAAATGAACTTGTCGGCAAAAACCGTTGATCCGATCATCCATTTTTTAAAAATTCAAAGAGAAGCTCAGCAAACAAATTTTAAACAGTAAAAATATTAAATCAAGAAAAGAAAAAAATTCGCCATGACCATAGGAATTACTTACGATTTACGCTCGGATTATCTGAAAATGGGCTATTCGCTCGAAGAAACCGCCGAGTTTGACAAAGAAGACACCATCGATGCACTCGAAAATGTTTTACAAGAATTGGGCTATCAAACCCAACGCATCGGACATTTCAAACAACTTGCCGCTCAATTGTTACAAGGCGAACGCTGGGATTTGGTTTTCAATATTTGCGAAGGAATGTACGGCATAGGACGCGAAGCCCAAGTACCGGCATTGCTCGATGCGTACAACATTCCGTATGTGTTTTCCTCGCCATTGGTGAATGCCCTCACTTTAGACAAAGCGATGACAAAACGCGTCATTCGCGATGCAGGAATTGCTACTCCCGATTTCTTTGTCGTCAAATCAAAAGCTGATATTGAAAAAATTTCGATGCCCTTTCCTTTATTTGCAAAACCACTTGCCGAAGGAACCGGAAAGGGAATTACAGGTAAATCATTGCTGAAAAGTAAAGAAGACTTGGAATTTTGCAACTACTTGTTAAACACATTTAAACAACCTGTTATTGTTGAACGATTTTTGCCCGGTCGCGAATTTACAACCGGAATTGTAGGAACCGGCGAAAATGCACGCTGTGTGGGAACAATGGAAATAATGCTTCGCGAAAATGCCGAAAAGAGCGTCTATTCTTATAACAACAAATCGGAATACGAAGAAAAAGTCGATTATTGTGCTACGCAAGGTATCGAAAAACAGAAATGTGAAGACTTGGCTTTGGCAGCGTATCGGGTTTTGGGTTGCGAAGACGGCGGAAGAGTGGATATTCGTTTCGATGAACAGGAAAATGCTCAATTTTTGGAGATAAATCCACTCGCCGGTATGCACCCCATACATTCCGATTTGCCCATGCTTGCACGGCTTAACGGAATTTCATATTCCGAATTGATGAAAATGATTATGGATTCGGCAATTCAAAAAGTTTTGAGTCCAAAATTAATCAATTGAATGATTACATCCTGAACTCAAAATATTCAAAATCTTTTTTCCGAATTTATATCGAATTATAAATTGCGATGCGTTCCATCACAGAAAGCCCCGTTCTTACTGTGTTTGCAACCACACCATGCAATCTTTTTAAATTCTTTCAGCTCGGTTTTTATCGGCACAAATTCACTTCCTTTATGCGAACCGTCGCAAAATGGTTGCTTGCTGCTTTTCCCGCAGGTACAAAAATGATACGTTCCGGCTTCGGATTCGAGAACAAACGGTGCTTTTTGAGCAATTGTAGGTTTTCCCATGATATTTTTAATAAAATTGAAAATTTGACTTTTTAAAATTTCAATTTCACAAAGTTATAGAAAAACATTTTAAAATCGTATTTCATTTCGTAAATAAAAAGATGTTGAACTCTTTTTATGTCGTAACAACCTGATTTATTGAATAAAAAATATCAAGTGAAAATCGAATTGGTTTTATTGTAATTATAAACGGAATTGGCATACATTTTCAAAAACATTATTCGCAAGTCATTTCGATTACCGCCGAGTTGATTCAATTGATTTTCAATATGATTTACAAATCTCTCTTTTTCATTTGGAGTATATTTTTCGGAATATTGCGATGAATTTTCGAGTAAATCGACAGCAATAAAATTTGTTGCGAAAAGACGATAATTTTGATATATTTTGAGGTCGATTAAACCTGCTAATTCTTTGATTTTATCGTTGATACGCAAAATATTAGAAGTTATTTCATATTCTTCGTTCAAAGGTTTTCCGATTCCGAAATGAATTTTTCCCTTGTAATTCACCACGCCGGCGACAACGCTCTGCATATCCTCGTTCTTTTGCTTAACATACGGACCGAATTGAGATTGATAAATTTCGTTAATCTTTGAATAATCGCAGGGTTCGTATTCATAATTCACGCTGAGCGGCACAATATTCAACTCTTTCATATTCGACTCGAAATCGGAACTGCCCGATGAATCCAGCATTTTCAAAACTCCGGTATGTGTTTGGTCGTTCCCGTCTTTGGTTCTGCCGGCACGCTGAGCAATCCATATCGATTGATGTTTTTCGGTTATGGCATATCGCATGTAAGCCGAATGTGCCAAAGATTTTTCGACCAATTCACGAGGTTTTCCATCGCGATAAACTTTGAACATTTTATTTATTTTACCAATATCGGTGAAAACTGGATTTTGCATCAAATTTTCGCCAAATGTGATTTCTGTGGTATCAAATCCGTTTTCTACCAAAAGAATTTGCAATATCCCCGAATCCAAAAAAATATCGCGGTGATTCGACAGAAACAGATAATTTTTATCCCGGTCGAGATTCTCAATACCCGAAACTGTCAGCCCGTCGGAACTTCTTTCAATTATTTTGCGTATCCCGCGGTGCATAATTTTTAACTGAAAGTCGGAAACCGTTTTGATATTCGACATAAAATCAACTAAATCCTTCGGATTTTCGAGCGGGAAAAAATATCGCATTCCCGCAAAAAACAGCGGCGATTCGTTCAATCTTTCGATTGCCTCCCCAACTTCCTGTTCATTGTAGGGGCGAATATCATCATAAAAATTCCCAATTTTCTCTCTTAAAAACGTATTTTTAATGTGCATAAAATGTTGTAATGGTTCAGAAATAAATTGACTGATTATTTTTGACGAATTTCTGAAATTTTGATGATAAACAATTATATTTGTATAATTATTTTTAAAATATCCCAAAAAATGTTGCCAACCAATCCCGATTTGCTTATAGAACTTGCCGTTAATGAAGATTTTGGCGACGGCGACCATTCCTCATTTGCTTGTATTCCAACCTATGCACAAGGTGTAGCACAACTGTTGATTAAAGATGAAGGTGTTTTGGCAGGCATCGAAATTTCACAAAAAGTAATCGCAAAAATCGACACAAACCTAACCGTAGATATTTTTTTAAACGATGGAGCACGAATAAAACCGGGCGATATGGCTTTTTCGCTTTCGGGCAAAGTTCATTCAATTCTTCAAGCCGAAAGGCTTATCCTCAACTTCATGCAACGCATGAGCGGAATTGCCACCGAAACAGCAAAATATGCAGACCTCATTTCCGACTTAAAAACCAAAGTTTTGGACACTCGCAAAACAACTCCGGGTTTGCGATACTTTGAGAAAATGGCTGTAAGAATCGGCGGAGGCACGAACCATCGCATGGGCTTGTATGATATGGTGATGCTCAAAGACAACCATATCGATTATGCCGGCGGTATCGAAAATGCTATTTTGAAAACCAATCACTATCTGAAAATCAATAATAAATCGTTACCGATAATTATCGAAGTCCGAAATTTTGAAGAATTGGAAGCAGTGCTCAAAACAGGTCAAATTCAACGGATTTTGTTAGATAATTTTTCTGTGGACGATACACGTAAAGCTGTTCAAATGATTTCAGGACGTTTTGAAACCGAATCTTCGGGCGGCATTAATTTAGAAACAATTCGTAATTATGCTCTGTGCGGAGTCGATTTTGTGTCAATCGGTGCTTTAACACATGGTTTTAAAAGTTTGGATATGAGTTTAAAAGCTGTTTTACAGTAAACTTTATACCAAAACTTGTATTCGGCTTGTTTCGCTTGGTTTCATATTGATAAAATCGAAATCGGTAATTAAATTGATTCCGGGAGTTTTGCCAATTTCAAAACTGCCGATATCAGCTTGCATTTTCAGTGCCGAAGCCCCATTAATGGTAGCCCAGGTGAGTATTTTTTCAAAACTGATATGCGGGAAATGGGTTAATATGGTTTTCATTTCGCTCAAAATATCGAGTTTGGTATTTGAGGCATAACTGTCGGTTCCCAAACACATTTTAGCATTCTTTCGTCTAAATATCGGCACATCGGGTAATGTATCTTCGATAAAAAGATTTGAATCAGGACAAAAAACCCAATAAATGTTGGGCGAATAATTTTCGGCAAAATCAACATCAGATTCTTTGGTAAATGTATTATGAATCAGTAAGATATTTTGTTCTTTTTGGTAGCGATGCAAAGTGGTTTCCAATCCATTTTTGCCCGAGAATGTAAAATCTTGATATTGAAAACCGATTTGTGATAATTTTTCGTATAACTTTCCGCTGCGACGTGTAAATAATTCGTCTTCGGAAACGGTTTCCTGGTTGTGGACAGACACTATTTCATCGTCCGAATGATAATCATTTTGTATTAAATCGAACAATTTTTCGGGTATCGAGTACGGAGCGTGCGGTACGATATTTCCCGGAAGGTTCAGCTTTTTTAGTTGGTCAGCATTTTGTTTTGCCTTATAAAAAAGCTCTTCCGAAGCGGCATTCGAGCCGGCAAAAACCTCAACAAAGGTAAAATATCGAATTTTACTTCGTGATTTCATTGCAAAAGTATCATCGGTATTAGAAATATCGCCCACGGCAACAATTCCGGACGCACGCATTTCAAAATCCGAACGTTCAATCAAATCTTGTAAATTGTCAGGTGTAAATCGGCGTTTGATGATTTGGGCAATAAATTCTGGCAAGCCTTGCTTTTGGCAATCGAGCAAGCCTTTGATATGAGGTAATTCCGTATGACAGTGTGCATTTACAAAACCCGGAACCAACACGCCGCTGTGAAATTCGACTCCGGCGGGTTCGATTTCGGAAAAGTACGATATATCTATTATTTGCCCCACTTCATCGACAGTTATGATGCCGTTTTTTATTGGTTTTCCGTTTACGGGAAAAATATAATTAGCTGAAATTTTTCTCATTTTTTAAAATTTTAAGCCGATAAGTGTAATATCATCACGCTGTTCGGTATTTTCCATCCACAAATCCAAGTTTGTTTCAATATTCATTTTTTGATCTTCGAGCGATTTTTTTGAGTTTTCTATAAGAATTTCAATAAGTTGAGATTTCCCAAATCGTTTTCGTTCCGAATTATTTTGGTCGCTGATACCGTCGGAAGATAGATAGATGCTGTCGTTTGAATGCAAATGAATTTCTGTGGAAAGGAATTTTTCCGGATTTTTATTATACCGATATCCGCCAATCGAACGCCTTATTCCGTCGATAATTTCCACTTCATTTTTTTCTGCATTGAAATAAAAAAGAGGTAGTTTTGCACCTGCATAATTCAGCACTGTCGCATCTTTTGTTTTTTCAATTCGGCAAAAACAAGCGTCCATGCCATCACTGTTATCGGTGAGTTCTTGTCGCAGAGATGCTTTTATTAACGTATTCATATTTTCAAGAATTTGATCGACTTCAAAAATGCGTTTTGAATTTACGATTTCGTTCAGTAACGTATTGCCTATCATGCTCATAAACGCTCCCGGGACGCCGTGCCCCGTACAATCGAAGATTCCGATGAAAATATATGTCGTAGTGGTTGTTTCCACTTTTTTGTACCAATAAAAATCGCCGGATACAATGTCTTTGGGTCGAAAAATAACAAAAGAATCAAAATCCGCATCAACCTGTTCTTTGGCAGGTAAAATAGCGTTTTGAATCGTTTTTGCATAACGAATACTTGATGTAATTTGTTCGCTTTTATATTTTAATTCGGCATTAAGATTTTTGAGTGCTTCATTTGTATCTTGCAATGAATCGGCTTGTGCTTGTATTTCTTCATTTTGTTGAAGTATAATTTCGCGCTGCTCCACAAGCAAATTGGTATATTTTTTCAACTTTCTTCTCGAAATAAATAAGATAACCAGTGTAATTAGAACCAAAACAAGAACAATCAGTGCCATAAACACTACGGTACGTTGTTTTTGGATTGTTACTTCTTTTAATGTTTTATCTTTTCGTAAAAGGGTATTTTCTTGCTCCTTTTTTTGTGTTTTATATTTTATGTCTAAATCTTGTATCGATTTTACTTTTTCTTGATTAAAAATACTGTCTTTCAATTTTGTCGAATGTTTGTAATATTCAAGTGCTTTTTCAAAATTGCCCAATTCATTGTAACTATCGTACAAATGCAAATATGCCGAGTATTGTTTTTGTAAGTCAGACACTCGTTGCGAACATAAAAGTGCTTGATTGGCAAAGTGTATTGATTTTTGATATTCATTTTTATCGAAATACAAGTTTGATATGTTATTGTAAATCAGAGCCAGATTTGTAGTATCGGCTATTTTTTCGCAAAATTCCAATCCTTTCTGATAAACTCCGAGAGCTTCCGTATATCTTTTTTGATTGATATAAACATTCCCAATATTGTTGTAACTCAAAATGATACCGTTTTTATCCTTAAGTTTCAGCAATATTTCCAGTGCGTCTTCATAATAATTCAAAGCGGTATCGTATTTTTTATTTTGATTGTAAATATTTCCGATGTTCAAAATAATTTTTCCGACCATCATGTCGGATTTGAGTATTTTTGATATTTCGAGACTTTTTTCCCAAAAAGCCAGTGCTTTATCGTAATCTTTCATCCAAAAATAGACATATCCGATATTGTTTAAATTTCGGGCGATATAGTTGTTATCTTTCATTTTTTCGGCAAGTTCCAAGGAAATGAAAAAACATTTCAGAGCCTTATCGTAAGCTGATAAATCGAGATAAATATTGCCTCTGAGAATATTAACCGAAATAATTGCCGACGAATCCTTCGATTGTGTATAAATTTTCAATGAAGTATCGGTGTAGCATAAAGCAATATCCTGATTTTGCAGCGAGCGTGCGATTCTGGCTTTATAATACAAACTTTTTGCAATAGAAAGTTCAATTTGTTTGACATTCGATTCGGGTTCGTCCTGCAAAATTTCTCTGAAACGCATAGTGGATATGTCAAACAAACTATCAGCTTGGTTTTTATTTTCTCGAATTTCCAATTGAAAAACCGCAATTTCAAAATATGCTTTTGCAATGTGATATTCGTTATGTTTTACCTTCGAATTTCGAACTTTATCAAAAAAATAAAGAGCAGTATCCGGTTTCAATTTCTTGTATTCTAAACCCAATTGCAAATAAAGCGACAATTTTGCAGTATCGTTTTTTGCAACCGAAACTAAACGTGTTAAACTATCCGGTTTCGTTTGTGAATATCCACTGTACAACCCAAATATCGTGATTATAATTATAGAAAATGAAATTTTTTTCATTTTTATTCCGATTAAAATGACTGAAGTATTTTTTTTGAAGATATAACTAAATTTTCTTGTCCGCAATATTTTTTTCTAAAAAACCGCTATTTCATTTCTGACATATATTCCGAAATAAATTTAAAAAATAATATCTTTGTAACAATATAATTTTATTACGAAAACCCATGAAAAAAAGCAAAAAAATTCTGTTGATTATTGCAATCATCTTTGCCGCTGTTTTAATAACCGGCTTTTTCCTAATTCGCAACGTCAAACAAGGTGGAATGGTTAATTACAATCAGGATTTGAAACTTCCGGGTTTGAAAAATAATGTCGAAGTTTTTCGCGACGAATTTGGCATTCCACACATTTTTGCAAAAACCGATGAGGATTTGTATCGTGCTGTTGGGTATGTTTCTGCCGAAGACCGTTTGTGGCAAATGGATTTATTGCGTCATGTAACATCAGGCAGATTGTCCGAAATTTTCGGAAAGGACATGATTGAAAACGATGTTGTGTTGCGAGCTTTGCGTATTCCGGAAAAATCGAAATTGGTTCTGGAAAAAAGCAGTCCCGAAGTCCTCAGTGCATTGCAAGCCTATGCCGATGGAGTGAATCAATACATAGAAGACCTCACCGGTGATTTGCCTTTTGAATTTAAAATTCTGGGCTACAGACCCGAAAAATGGCTGCCCGAACATTCGGTTAATATGATTGGATACATGGCTTGGGATTTGAAATTGGGCTGGAGCGAAGAAATTTTTATCGCACAAGTCCAATCCAAGGTGGACAGTGCAATGTACACAGAATTAATTCCCGATTTTGCCAAGCAGGAAACCGTGGTTCAGTCCGGCTTTAAACTTTCGGGAAATATCAATATCGAAAAATTTACAAAATGTTTCAATGATATAGAAGCATTGACACCGCCCGTTTTTAGTGCAAGTAACAATTGGGCGGTTGCCGGCAAAAAAAGTGCAACAGGAAAACCGATTTTGTGTAACGATATGCACCTCGGTTTGATGATTCCGGGCGTGTGGGCGCAAATGCACCAACATTCGGAAACAGGAGTTGATGTAACGGGAGTTATCCTTCCGGGGCAGCCTTATATTATTGCCGGACACAACGCCTCAATAGCTTGGGGTATGACAAATGTAATGCTCGATGCCGTTGATTTCTACGCCGAAACCATCAATCCGGAAAACAAAAATCAATACAAATTCAACGGGCAGTGGAAAGATATGGAAATCCGCAGGGAAAAAATTGTTGTGAAAGATGAAAAAGAACCGATAATTCGCGAAATTCGATTCACGCATCGCGGACCGGTTGTGAGCGAAATGAAAAATATCAAAGACCAAACCTTGTCGATACATTGGACAGGCAACGATTTCAGCAACGAACTCAACGGCGTTTTCAAACTCAATCGTGCCCACGATTGGAACGAGTTTCGCGAAGCCTGCAAAGGATTCGGAGCTGTGAGCCAAAACATCATTTATGCCGATACGGCAGGAAATATCGGCATTCAAACATCTGCCGGAGTGCCCGTTCGCAAAGCCGATGGTTGGCATATTTTCCCCGGCGAAACTGATGAATTTGATTGGAAAGGCTACGTACCTTTCGACTCGCTGCCCTACACTTACAATCCGGAATGCGGATTCCTTTTTTCGGCAAACAACAAAACTGTCGGAAACTATTATCCGCACTACATCAGTCAGTGGTTTTATATGCCGTATCGTGCCGAAAGAATCAAGCAAATGCTCACTGAAAAAGAAAAATTTTCTGTTGAGGATATGAAAAAACTGCACACAGACCAAAAATCTGTTTTGGCTGAAAAAACTGTTCCGTTGATTCTGAAAAATCTCGAAAACGCACAAAATCAGAGCGAAACGGAACAAAAATGTATTGCACTGCTAAAAAATTGGAACTTTGTTTTCGATGCTGCACGTCCGGAAGGTTATCTTTTCGATGAATTTTATATGATACTTGCTCAAAATATTGCCAAAGACGAATTGGGAGACGAACTTTTTAAAAGTTTTTATGGTTCAAACAGACAAGTTAATTATTTGTTAGACAATATTTTTACTACCGGAAATTCAAAATGGTGTGATGATATTTCGACAAGCAACAAAATCGAAAATTTGAGTGATATGATTCAAAAATCCTTTTTCGAAACCTGCGAAAAACTGTCCGAAAAATATGGCAACAATCCCGAATCGTGGGCGTGGGGCGCGGTTCACAAATTAGATTTGCAGCAACCTTTGGGCAAAGTAAAAATATTGGATTTTCTGTTCAACCTAAATCGACAATATGCAGTAGGCGGCAGTTATCACACAGTGAGCCCGTATTCGTATGAGTTCGGCGAATCGTATCTCGCATACAACGGCGCCTCGCATCGACACATTTACAGCACGGCAGATTTCAACCAATCGCAAACCATTATTCCGACAGGCGTAAGCGGCATTCCGGCAAGCCCACACTATTGCGACCAAACCGAAATGTATGTGAACGGAATTTATCATGCCGATTACACAAAACGTGTAACAGTTGAAAAAAATGCTAAATATAAAATGATTTTCTCGCCAAAGTAGATTTGAGACGCAAGACACAAGTATCAAGACAAAAGATTGAAGAAATACACTTCATTCTTTTTATTCCTTTCATTTTCAAATTTCCACATTTTCAAATTTTCAACATGAAACATCTAAAAACTTCATTTACACTACTTAGCCTCACGCTTTTCATTTATATTTCTTGCAAACAAGAAGATACCGAATTTGCAGAAGAACAAGCCGCATTGAAAGTGTATATTGCCGAAAACAATATCACCGCAACACCAACTGCAAGCGGACTGTATTATATCGAAACACTCGAAGGAACAGGAGTGCAGGCAACAGCAGGAAAAAATGTTCGTGTGCATTACGACGGATATTTGCTCAATGGAACCCTATTCGACACTTCGCACGATGACAACAAACCGATTGCTTTTGTTTTGGGAACAGGTCGAGTCATCGCTGGCTGGCACGAAGGAATTGCCTTGATGAAAGAAGACGGTAAGGCACGTTTAATTATTCTCAGCAATTTGGCGTATGGCTCCGGCGGTGCAGGAAGCACAATTCCGCCTTATTCTACTCTGATTTTTGATGTGGAATTGCTTGATGTTTTTTAATCAAGCTCAGGAAAAAATAATAGGTTTTTTCAAAATTGAAAAGTAACAAAAGAATTTGTCGCTTCTTTTCAACACGATAATTCAATTTCCATGCGTTAAAAATATATAAAACTACATCTCGGATATCACTTTTTAAAACATATTTTCTACTTTTGATTCATCTTTCAAAAAAAACATTTTCACACTTTCAAGTTTTCACATTTCAAATATCGTCAGATGAAAAAGATATTTCTTATTTTAACAGTATTTGCTGCTTTACAATTGAAAGCTGCCGTCGATTTCGACACCTATTTTATTGATAAAAGTCTTCGATTCGATTACACGATTGGTGGAAATTCAGAAGCCTCAAATGTTTATTTTGAACAGTTAAAACAGGAACCATTTTGGGGCGGTTCAAGAATTAATTTAGTAGATACCAACAATTTAGGCGATTTCAGAGTCTTGGTATTCAATTCTGCCGGCGACAGTATTCTCTATTCTCGCGGATATTCGAATTTGTTTTCCGAATGGATATTTACCGAAGAAGCAAAAATCACCTATCGCAGCTTTTACGAATCGGTCGTTGTGCCGTTTCCCAAGAAAAGCATCGTTATAAAAATACAAATGCGAAACAAACAGGGATTATTTCACGATATATTCACACAAGCGGTCGATCCAACAAGTTATTTTATCATCAAAGATGTACCTTCGATGTATATAACCACAAATTTATCAACCATTGGAGATCATCATAAAATGCTCGATATCGTTATTCTTCCCGAAGGTTATACTGCTGCTGAAATGGACAAATTTCATAAAGACTGCAAGCGTTTTATCACATGGTTTTTCGATGTCGAACCTTTTAAATCGAATCAAAAAAAAGTCGCATTCCGCAGTGTCGATGCCGCTTCTTTGGAGTCCGGAACTGATGTTCCGGGTGAAGGAATCTGGAAAAACACCATTCTTAATTCACATTTTTATACTTTCGGAACCGACCGCTATTTAACAACACAAGATGTTCGGACAGTGCGAGATTTAGCGGCTTACGTACCTTACGACCAAATTTATATCTTGGTAAATTCCGATATTTACGGTGGTGGAGGCGTTTTTAATTATTATAATTTATGTACCGCCGACAATTCGGAAGCCAAATTTGTTTTCACCCACGAATTTGGGCATGCTTTTGCCGGTTTAGCCGACGAATATCAATATGGATATGAAAAAGCCGAAGATTTATACGATTTATCGGTTGAGCCTTGGCAAGTTAATATTACAACATTAGCCGATTTTGCCTCGAAATGGAAAAATTTTGTTGAAGAATCTACGCCCGTACCCACGCCGGACACCGAGCAATACAAAAACAAAGTCGGCGCATTCGAAGGAGCCGGATATGTTGAACATAAAGTTTATCGACCCACACACGACTGCAAAATGCGTTCGAACCGTACCGACACATTTTGCCCCGTTTGCCTGAAAGCAGTAAGCGATTTACTTCGTTTTTATTCCGAATAATCAGTATCTTTGCCTCAAAGATTATTGCAGTGAAGAAGATTAACATACTCATTTTCAGAACATATATCGGACCTTTGTTCGTTACTTTTTTCATTTCACTCTTCATTTTGCTGATGCAATTTTTGTGGAAATGGATAGAAGATTTCATAGGCAAAGGTTTGGACTGGTATTATATTGCCGAAATCATGATGTACGCTTCGGCAAGTTTGGTTCCAATGGCACTGCCGCTTGCCGTTCTCTTGGCTTCGGTGATGACCTATGGAAATTTGGGCGAACATTACGAACTCACAGCCCTAAAAGCCTCCGGAATTTCACTGCCCAAAGCCATGCAGCCTCTGATGTATATCACAGTGATTATCAGTATCGGAGCCTTTTTTTTCTCGAACAACGTACTTCCGTACACCAACCTGAAAATGGCAACCCGTTTGTACGACATCACTCATCAACGCCCCGAAGTCAGTATCAAAGAAGGAATTTTTAACAACGATATTGAAGGTTACAGTATCAAAGTAGGTCGGAAAAATAAAAATTCTTCGATAATGTACAATTTTATGATTTACGACCACACCGCAAGGCAAGGAAACCCCGATGTCATTTTGGCAGATTCCGGCATCCTGAAAATTACCGCCGACAAAAAACACATGCTTGTAACCCTCTACAAAGGAGAACACTTTATTGAGATGTCCGAAAACAATCCTCAACTCAAAGAATATCCCTATCGGCACGATAAATTTGGCAAACAAACCATGGTTTTTGATATGATAGGATTCGATTTCAAACAAAGCGATGAAAACATTTTTAAATCGAACTATCAAATGATGAATTTAGCTCAATTGGACACCACCATTGATTCATTAAACATCTTATTCAAAGAACGATTCAACAAATTTCCTGTTCAAATTCAACAATCAGCCTACGAAAGATTCGATTTTAAAATTCAGAACAAAAAAGACACTGTCGGAATATTAAAAGATTCCCTGAAAAAATATAAATCATATAAAGAGCTGGTTTCCAAAGCTAATTTAGATTCGGTTTATCAAAATTTAGATTTCGAAAATAAAAATCGAGCCTCCGACATTGCTTTGGATTTTGCAAAAAGAACACAAGAAAACATCAAAGTGGGTGCCGATGACCTTTACGAACGCGGAAAGTGGATTCGTAAACATGAATTGGCATGGTATCGAAAATTCTCTTTATCCTTCGCATGTTTGATATTCTTTTTCATCGGAGCTCCATTGGGTGCAATCATTCGCAAAGGAGGATTCGGAATGCCTTTTTTAGTATCAACAATCTTGTTTATGATTTATTATATCATCTCAATTATGGGCGAAAAATTCGTCAGAGAAGGTATTTTGCCCGTAATTATCGGTGCATGGCTTTCATCGGCAGTTTTATTCCCTTTCGGAATTTTGCTTACATACAAAGCTGCAACAGATTCGGCACTTCTGGATACCGATTCGTACGTCTCGGCATTTAAAAACAGGTTTCAAAAAATCAAATCTTTTTTTAATATCCGAAAACAAAAAAAAGAAGCATCGAAGAATAACAAAGTTGAAGTGAAGTCCTAAAATTAGAAATATCAAAATAGAAAAATTTACTTGTATTGAAGCCACAATATCATGTCAAAAAAAGAAAACTTGCCGGAATTTCAATTAAATACCATAGAAGAAGCCATTGAAGCTATACAAAAAGGCGAAATAATTATTGTTGTCGATGACGAAGACCGTGAAAACGAAGGCGATTTTATAACTGCGGCTGAACTGATAAGCACCGAAAAAGTCAATTTTATGGCAACACACGGTCGCGGTTTGATTTGCACGGCAATACCCGAAGAACGCTGTGTTGAACTAAACTTAGAGCTTATGGTTGGCAGCGGAAATAACACCTCTCTGCACGAAACGCCTTTCACCGTTTCTGTGGATTTAATCGGACAAGGTTGTACAACAGGCATTTCGGCTTCCGACCGAGCTAAAACCATCAAAGCCCTGACCGCCCCCAACACATCGCCGGGCGATTTGGCTCGCCCCGGACATATTTTTCCGCTGAAAGCTAAAAATATGGGAGTTCTGCGGCGTACAGGTCATACCGAAGCCGCTACCGACCTCACTCGTTTGGCAGGTTTAAAACCGGGCGGAGCATTGGTCGAAATTATGAACGAAGACGGCTCGATGGCTCGACTACCGCAACTAATGACTGTTGCACAACGTTTTAATTTGAAAATTACTTCTATCAAAGATTTAATTGCGTATCGACTTCGACAAGAAACGCTTATCGAACGCGGCGAACGTGTTAAAATGCCAACGGATTACGGAAATTTCGATTTGGTGCCCTATCGTCAGATATCCAACGGATTAGAACATTCGGCATTGATAAAAGGGACTTGGGACAAAGATGAAGCCGTTTTGGTACGTGTGCATTCGTCGTGTGTAACAGGCGATATTTTTGGCTCGCAGCGCTGCGACTGCGGCGACCAACTGCACGAAGCCATGCGAATGGTAGAAAAAGAAGGTAAGGGGGCAATTATTTATATGAATCAAGAAGGTCGCGGCATCGGATATTTCAATAAAATAAAAACATATAAACTTCAAGAACAAGGCTACGACACTGTTGAGGCAAACCACAAACTCGGCTTTGCCGACGATGAACGCGATTACGGTGTGGGGGCACAAATTTTAAGAGATTTGGGAATTTGTAAAATCCGTTTATTGACCAACAACCCGGTAAAACGTGCCGGACTGGAAGGCTATGGTTTGGAAATCGTAGAAAATGTTGCCATTGAAATTGATTCAAATTCATTTAACCGTTTTTATTTAGAAACAAAGAAAATAAAAATGGGGCACGATTTAAAAAAGTTGTAATTTATTGAATGACAGTGGATTAAATACTTTCTGTTATTCAAATTAAAAGGGCATCTAAATAAAATCAGATGCCCTTTTTGTTGTTTAAAAATTAGTGAACAGAGTTTATATATATCAACAACTTGCTGAAAATTATAAACTATTTGCGGTAGAAATTTTCATTGTGTATGTTGAATAAACGCCATCTGCAAAAACTCTTACATAAAATCCACTTGTACCGTATGCACGAATAAATTCGTCACCTGTAGCATTTTCGGAGCAATAATTATAATTCAAATATGTCGGATACCCTCCTGCTTTTACGTATAAATTCGGCTTCCCTGTACAATTTGTTAATTCAACTTGTATTTGACCATAATAAGGTCCCCACGTGCCATATCCATTGGGCTCAGATGTTACATTGGCAAAATGATTTACAACGGGCTCGATTCCCTTCCCGAAAACATCTGTAAAATTTTTCTGTGTAGGAATGCGAGTCATCAATAAATAATAT
>DYMH01000172.1 GCA_020721645.1 Draconibacterium orientale | reverse complement strand
GATATCATCATCAATGATACAGTTTGCTAATTCTGTTATGGTTTCTAAAGAAATACCCAAAATCTCAATTTTATATCCTACAAAAACAAACTCATTTCCTTTTGCAATTCTTCTGCATTTTTTCGTGCAAAATCTGCGAAATTTTCCGAATCATCGGCAAAAATAATACTTCGCGAGGCATTAACAATTAATCCGCAATGCGAGTTCATTCCGTTTTTAGCGGTTTCCGATAAACTTCCGCCTTGTGCACCTACACCCGGAACGAGCAAAAAATGTTCGGGAACAATTTGGCGAATCTCCGCTAATTTTTCGGATTTTGTAGCTCCGGTAACAAACATCAAATTTTCGGGATTGCCCCATGTTTTAGCCTTTCTCAAAACCGTTTTGTACAGATTTTCGTTTGATTGTTCATCTGTAAGCATCTGGAAATCTGCGGTTCCGGGATTCGAGGTTAAAGCCAAAAGAATTACGTATTTTCCGGGATACGAAAGAAAGGGTTTTACCGAATCTTCGCCCATGTATGGAGCCACAGTAACGGCATCGAAAGGCATTTGCCGGAAAAAAGCATCGGCGTACATTTGCGATGTGTTGCCGATGTCGCCGCGTTTGGCATCGGCTATCAGAAAGAGTTCGGGATAATTTGATTTAATGTATTCGGCGGTTTTCTCCAATGATTTCCAACCTTCGCTGCCGCTACATTCGTAAAAAGCCGTATTGGGTTTGTAAGATATTGCCAAATGGTGTGTGGCATCAACAATTTGTCGATTAAACTCAAAAACAGAGTCTTCGTATTTTAACAGATGTTTCGGAATTTTGTTGATGTCGCTGTCGAGACCGATGCAAAGAAAGGATTTTTTTTGTTGAATTTGGGTAAATAACCGGTTTGTTGTCATTGAAATTATATTTTATCACGGTTAATTTGTAAAAAAAAATGATGTCATTTCGACATCTTTAAAATATTAATCAATCCCCGATTCTTTCAATCGTTCTGCGTTTTCGGCAACTCCGAGTTGTTCGATGAGTTCAAGAATATTTCCGTCCATAAAAACAGGCAGATTATATACAGTATAGCCGATACGATGGTCGGTGATACGCCCTTGCGGGTAGTTGTAGGTGCGAATTTTTGCCGAACGATCGCCGGTAGAAACCATTGTTTTGCGTTTGGACGAGATTTTGTCCATATATTTCTGATATTCGAGGTTGTAAAGCCGTGTTCGCAATTCTTTCATGGCTTTTTCAGTATTCTTGATTTGCGATTTTTGGTCTTGACAAATCACCACCAAACCCGAAGGAATATGCGTGAGTCGAATGGCGGAATACGTTGTATTGACTGATTGTCCGCCGGGTCCGGAGGCACAGAATGTATCTCGTCTGATGTCGGCATCTTTGAGTTCTACATCAAAATCATCGGCTTCCGGAAGCACGGCAACCGTAGCCGCCGAAGTATGAACCCGCCCTTGGGTTTCGGTTTTAGGAACGCGTTGTACGCGATGCACGCCCGATTCGTATTTCAGAATGCCGTAAACATCTTTTCCCGAAACATCGAAAACAATTTCTTTGTATCCACCGGCTGTTCCTTCCGTGAGTCCCGTAACTTCTACCTTCCATCCTTGAAATTCACAAAATTTACTGTACATGCGAAACAAGTCGCCTGCAAAAATACTTGCCTCATCTCCGCCCGAACCTGCACGGATTTCGACAATAGCATTTTTCGCATCTTCCGGGTCTTTGGGAAGAAGAAGAATTTTAATTTCTTCTTCCATTTTATCGCCTTCTTTTATCAATTTATCGATTTCTTCTTTTGCCATTTCTCGCATTTCTTCGTCTTTTTCAACGGCAAGAAGTTCTTTTGATGAAGTGATATTTTCGAGTATCAATTTGTATTTGTTAAACGCCTCGGCAATTGGTTCGAGGTCTTTATACTCTTTGTTAAGTTTGATATAGCGTGCCATATCGTTGATAATATCAGGTTCGCCAATGAGTCTTCCGACTTCCACGAACCGAGAATGTACACCGACCAAGCGGTCTAATATGAGTTGATTTGCCATTTCTTTATGATAGACTTGGGATTATTTTGGAGATTTATGTTTGATGCGATATAAATTTTGTTGCAAAAATAATAAAACTATAGTTTTTTGCAGAATATTGTTAATCAGGTTTTTGTTTTTAATTCATTTTGATTCTCGAAGTATTTTTTTCATTTGCTCTTTCAAATCATTAATATTTTCATTTATAACTTGCCAAATAATTTGATAATCAACACCAAAATATCCATGTATCAGCCTGTTTCTCATTCCGATAATTTGACTCCAACGAATGAAAGGATATTTATTGAATATATCTTGCGATAAATTATTCGCAGCTTCGCCGATGATTTCAAAATTTCGTATTACCGCATCAATAGTTTTGTCATCATTAATAAATTCGTTGTAATCCAGGTTATAGAAATATTTTTGAATTTTTTCGCATGATTCAACGATGTCTTCAAGTAAAAGTAAATCATTTCATTTAGACATAAATTAAATCGTCCTTTATTTGTTCAAAATATTTTGGTTTTATGGCATTACGCGATACTAAATCTATTTTATATTGCAAGATATTTTCTAATTCGTCTGCAAGAGTAATAAATTCAATACCTATACTTTGCGAAAAATCCACTAATATATCAACATCACTGTCATCGTTACTGTCGCCGCGACTCACGGAACCGAAAACCGCCAAATAACGAATGTGATATTTTTGGCTTAAATATGATTTGTGTATTCCTAATTTACCTTTTACGTCAATTAAGGTTTTCATGTACTTATATTTTGGCTACATATTATTTACGATAGCAAAACGCACGTTTTGCTGATTTGGCAGAGGTTGCACAATTTATTTCTTATAATCATGATCTTGTGTGTTTGGCAATAATCATGGACGTTTCATAATCGATATTTTGTTCTATTGAATCTTTAAGTAATCGAAATACACCATGCAAATTCCTTTGCAAAGATACGAAATTAATATCTAAATTTCCCATATTCGGTGTCAATGGTCAATTGTTTTGTGTCGGAAGCTTCGCAACGACCTATAATTTGTGCTTCAACATTAAATTCGTGGGCTATGGAAATCATTCGTTCTGCACTTAGCGTGTCGGTATAAATTTCGAAGCGATGCCCCATATTGAAGACTTTGTACATTTCCCGCCAATCGGTTTGTGATTCTTTTTGTATTTCGCGAAATAAAGGCGGGACAGGGAATAAATTATTTTTGATGATATGAAGTTTATCGACAAAGTTTAAAACCTTTGTTTGTGCACCGCCCGAACAATGTATCATGCCGTGAATCGCGGGTCGCAATTCGTCCAAATTTTTTTTGATAATCGGTGCGTAAGTGCGTGTGGGAGAAAGGACTAATTTTCCGAAGTCAATATCAAGTCCCGGAACTTTTTGTGTCAAAGATTTTGTTCCGGAATAAATCAAGTTTTCGGGTATCAGCGAATCGAAACTTTCGGGATATTTTTGTGCCAAATTGTGTACGAAAACATCGTGTCGTGCTGATGTCAATCCGTTGCTGCCCATGCCGCCGTTGTACGAACTTTCGTAAGTCGCCTGTCCGAACGAAGCAAATCCGACAATGACATCGCCGGGCGAAATGCCGTTGCAGGTGATTACTTCGGAACGTTTCATGCGTGCAACAACGGTAGAATCAACAATAATTGTTCGAACCAAATCGCCGACATCGGCAGTTTCTCCACCCGAAGAATGAATGTTGATACCGAATTTACGCATATCCGCCAGAAATTCTTCGGTTCCTGTAATCAGAGTTTCGATAATTTCGCCGGGAATAAGATTTTTGTTGCGTCCGATTGTAGATGACAATAAAATATTATCCACAGCCCCAACGCACAATAAATCATCGGTATTCATCACCACGGCATCTTGTGCAATGCCTTTCCAAACCGATAAATTGCCTGTTTCTTTCCAATAAATGTATGCCAACGACGATTTTGTTCCGGCACCGTCGGCGTGCATCACACAACAATATTCGGGGTCGCCTCCCAAAATATCGGGAACGATTTTGCAAAATGCGTTTGGGAAAAGCCCTTTGTCGATATTCTTTATCGCCTTGTGAACATCTTCTTTTGATGCCGATACGCCGCGTTGAATGTATTTTTCGTCCATGGAGGGAAACTAAAAACTAAAAATTAAACAAAAAACCAACAGACCCGCAATTTAGAAATTACGGGTCTGATAATTTATTCGCCGAACGGAACGGTTTTCATGCCGTAATCGTCGCGAAGGACTTTAAATTCGGTGCGGCGATTGAGTTGATGGGTTGTTTCTTTTTGTTCTTCGGTAGCCAATTTGTTGATAAATTCTTCGTTCAAAATATCACCCGTTTTGAGGAAATCGAATTTCTTTGCCATTTTATCATCAACTTTCTTGGGATTTTTTTCGCCGTAACCAACTGCTGTCAGTCGGTCGGCTTTGATTCCTTTTTCTATGAGATAATCGACAACGGCTTGTGCCCGTCGTTGCGAAAGGTCTTGATTTGCTTGGTCGGAACCGCGAAAGTCGGTGTTCGATTGTAATTCAATTGTGATATTTGAATTTATTTCGAGGGTTTGAACCAAATCGTCTAAGGACACTTTCGATTCTTCGCGCAATATGGCTTTCCCGAAATCGTATTCGATATTCGGGAGTTCGATTGATGAAATGATTGGAGCTAAATCCAGAATCACCTCAAAGGTTTTACTTTCTTTTTCGCCTTTTGTCGATACATTGACTTTTGATTTCAGATATTGTTTCTTCGACCCGATAACGGCGTAATCTACGGCAGGTTTCAGGTTGAACCGGAACGAGCCGTCGGTTCCGGAAGTTGTTTCGAGTTGCGAACCATCGTCTCCTTCGAGCACCACTTCAACTTCGGGCAATTTTTCTTCGGTTTTAGAATCTTGGGCAAAGCCTTTGAGTGTAAATATCAAGCTGGGGACTTCGAACGAATAAATTCTGTCGCCTTTTGATCGCGATGATGAGAAAAAGCCTTCCGTTTTATCTTCAAAAAATACGATTCCGAAATCATCGAAAGGAGAATTGAGCGGATATTTCAGATTTTGCACGTCCCAACTTGTTCCGTTTGGTTTGGCAACAAACATATCCAATCCACCCATTCCGGCGTGCCCGTTAGATGCGAAATAAAATTCGCCGTTCGGTCGCACGAAAGGGAACATTTCGTCGCCTTTTGTATTGATTTTTCCTCCCATATTCACGGGTGCGTTCCATTTGGATGTTGAGGAAGAGCGTTCGGCTTTCCAAATATCTTTTCCGCCTCGCGAAGCTTTTCCGTCTTTCCCGGCAAAGTCTGAAACGAAATACATGGTCAGTTCGTCCTTAGAAACATATGGGTCGCCTACGGTAATGGAGCTGTCGGCAAAGAGTTTCACCAATTCGGCATCGCCCCATTTATCGCCCGAAAATCGGGAACGGTATATTTGGCAACCGGTTGCACCTTTATCTTGCTTGCATCGTGTGAAATACATAATTGTTCCTCCGCCCAAAACACAGGCGGCACCTTCATCGAAATTGGAATTTACCCCGCCTTCTAAGGGAACAGGAACGCTCCACTTGCCTTTACGATCGAGTTGCGCAAAAAATATGTCGGCAAAATTTTCGCCGTTTACTTTGTTCACGTCCGTTCCGTTGGTACTTTGGCGTGTTGAAGTAAAAAACAAGTCGGACTGTCCGTTTCCGAAAGTCGGACCGTAATCGGAGACTTTTGAGCTAAGGTCTTTTACTTCGCCCACCACGTGGCGTGTGGGGTCGGCTTTCCATTCGAGAATGAGTTTGACGGATTCCAGTCCGTTCGTTCCGCGTTCGTCGTCGGGAACCAAGGCTTTATATGCCTGATATTGGTTTTTGGCTTCGTCGTATTCTTCGAGCGATTTCAGTGCATCGGCGTAATAGAGAATTGCCTCCGGATTGGTCGATTTGTTTGATATAGCTTTTTTATACCATTTTTTCGCACCTTTGGGATCGTTGATTTTCCGACTGCATTCACCTAGTTTGAAGGAGATTTGAGATTTTTCGTCTTTCGCCGTTGCTTTGTCGTAGAGTTTTTCGTACATTTCAGCCGCTTGAAAGTATTCTCCGGTTTCAAATACAGCATCGGCTTTTTTTGTGGCTCGCGACTGAGCTGTCAGTTGTGTCGCGAATAAAAGGAAAATGAGATTGAGAGAAACTAATTTTAGTAAATCCATACAGCGTGGTTTTGCGTTGTTCAATTAATTTTGTTCCGAAAAACAAAGGTAGATAATTTTCCGGAATTTTGAAGAATTGATATACAAATTATTACATATTACATGAAAGATGACAAATAAATTAATAGACTTATTTACTTAATCAATACAATTTGCGACCAATTCAAATTTAT
>DYMH01000171.1 GCA_020721645.1 Draconibacterium orientale | reverse complement strand
AAAATCTAAAATGAACGTTTAAAAACCACAAAGACACCAAGAAATTCACAAAGAACACAAAGATTTTATATTCATCTTTAAACTTTGTACAAAATGTTGATGTTTTGATGTTTAAATATTCAATTTAGATTTTTAAATTATATTTAATTTTTCTGTCATAATCAAAATTTATCTTACTTTTATTTAGCAAAGTTAATCATAATATTTGATACTCGTTTTTATTGTTTGGCTTTCAGTTATAAACAAAAAATGTATTAAAAACCTTGCGGGGTTTCACAAATGTTGATGTTTGCACCAAAGTCGAAAGTTTGCAATTTCGTATCATTAATGCACTGCCCCGCAATGTTTTCAATACAATGTTACCAATTTTTTTATTCTTTTATTATTTTAGATGTAAATATTTCAGTATCTGTCAATGAATAATTAACCATTACTTACTTTGTTCCAACCTTCCAATTGTTTCTGTCCAACACTAAAAAACTGCTATTAATAAATAACATGGTTATTTTTAAAAACTGGTTCGTTTTGTTTTGAATGTATTTATTCGAGGCAAAGCCTCTTTTAAAATATTCGACTAAGGCTCTGCCTTAGTCGAACGATTCAGCAAAATCATTCCCAAATGAATAGGTTATTTCGTTACAAATCCCTAGTTTTTTATTCTGATAATGAAAAAAATATTTCTGATATAGTTTTTCCAAAATAAATATTTATTTTAATAATATATAGAAAAAATAAGGGGGGTAATGAAATATTTATTATATTATTTCATTTTCAGATATAATAATTTGAGGGTGTAAATAAATAATATATTTTTGTAATCTATTTCAAAAGATTAATAAGTAATCGGACAGATTTATTTGTTTATTATAATGTCCGTATTCTTATCAAAATCAAATTATTACGTCATTAACCATAAATAATTAACCATTACTTATTATATCAAATTAAATGGATACAATGCGATTTAAAGCCGTTGAAGAACAATTCAGACGTTCAGCCGTTCTTGTTGAAGGAGCATCGGTAAAAATTTCGGAATATTATGGAATCAATGTCTTTGATATGGAACGTATGCAACGATATTTATCGAAAGAGGCGTACAAAAGTGTGGTGTTTGCCGTAGAAACCGGAAACCGTATCGACCGTAAAGTGGCAGACCAAGTGGCAGCCGGAATGAAAGATTGGGCTGTGAGTCGCGGAGCCACACATTACACACACTGGTTTCACCCGCTCACCGGCGGAACAGCCGAAAAACACGATGCGTTCATTGATTTGGATAATAACGGCAAAGCCTTTGAATCGTTCAGCGGAAATTTACTATCGCAACAAGAACCCGATGCTTCAAGTTTTCCGCACGGCGGATTGCGAAATACCTTTGAAGCACGCGGTTACACGGCTTGGGACCCTTCATCGCCGGCTTTTATTCTCGACAAAACTTTGTGTATCCCCACAATTTTTATTTCTTACACCGGCGAGGCTTTGGATTATAAAACACCTTTGCTGAAATCGATTCAAGCTCTCGACAAAGCGGCAGTCGATGTGTGTCAATATTTCGATAAAGAAGTGAAAAAAGTTGTTGCCAATTTGGGCTGGGAACAAGAATATTTTTTGGTCGATGATGCTTTGTATCAAGCCCGTCCGGATTTGGTTCTCACCAATCGCACACTCATGGGGCATTCTTCGGCAAAAGACCAACAATTGGAAGACCACTATTTCGGGTCAATTCCCGAGCGTGTTTCGGCTTTCATGCGCGATTTTGAAATAGAATCTTACAAATTGGGTATTCCCATTAAAACACGTCATAACGAAGTAGCACCGAATCAGTTTGAATGTGCACCGATTTTTGAGGAAGTAAATCTGGCAAACGACCACAACCAATTGATGATGGAAGTAATGAGACGCACGGCACGCCGACATCATTTTCGTGTTCTGTTTCACGAAAAGCCATTTGCCGGTGTGAACGGCTCGGGAAAACACAACAATTGGTCGATGGGAACAGATACGGGCGTAAATCTGCTTCAACCCGGTAAAACCCCGAAAAAAAACTTGCAATTTCTCACTTTCCTTGTCAATACTATCAAAGCCGTTCACGAGCACGGCGATTTGTTGCGTGCCGGAATTGTATCAGCCGGAAACACACATCGTTTGGGTGCCAACGAAGCTCCTCCTTCGATAATGTCGGTATTTCTCGGAACGCAATTGTCAAAAACATTAGATGATTTTGAAAAACGAGTTTCGGACGAGAAAATGACTCCCGACGAAAAAACAGCTTTGAAATTGGACATCGGAAAAATTCCGAAAATACTTCTCGATAATACCGACCGAAACAGAACTTCACCTTTTGCTTTTACCGGAAATCGCTTTGAATTTCGTGCCGTGGGCTCTTCTCAAAACTGTGCCTCGCCGATGTTGATATTAAACACCGCTGTTGCCGACCGATTACGGATTTTTAAAACCGAAGTCGATGCTTTGATTGAAAAAAATATCAAAAAAGACGAAGCTATTTTTCAGATTTTGAGAAAATACATCAGCGAATCGAAAAACGTGCGATTCGAAGGCAACGGATACAGTGAAGACTGGCCCAAAGAAGCCGCAAAAAAAGGATTGAGCAATATCAACTCAGTTCCCGAAGCATTAAGTATTTTAACAACCGATGCGACAATTGATTTCTTTGAGCGAAATAAAGTATTGAATCGAAGAGAATTAGAATCTCGATTTGAAGTGGGTATCGAAGAATTTACAAAGAAAATCCAAATAGAATCGCGTGTTTTGGGCGATTTGGCAGTCAATCATATTGTTCCTACGGTTATCAAATATCAAAATACATTAATAGAAAGTGCACGCGGATTGAAGGAAATTTACGGCGAAAAAGAGTTTAAAACCGTTGCCGGGCGACGCTTGGAAACTATCAGCACAATATCGAAACACATTACCGAAATTCTTGATAAGACCGATGAAATGATTGAGGCTCGCAGAAAAGCAAATCGCTTGGATTGCCACAAAAAAGTTTATGAATACGACCAAAAGGTTCGTCCGTTCTTAGAAAAAATCCGCGAACATATCGATGATTTGGAACTCATTGTCGATGACGAAATGTGGCCCCTCCCCAAATACAGAGAATTACTGTTCAGCAGATAAAAATAAACTGTATCCTATTCTCTTAAATCCGCAAGTTTCGGCAGTTTTTTCAAGAAATATCAGGGAAAATCGAAATCTTTTAACACTTAAATAAGTGAAATCTGCCGGAACTTATTTATTGAAATACAACAAGATATAAAAAGACTTGCGGATTTAAAGGAATATTTTCTTTCCTTTTTTATATTTTCAAAGAATTACTACTTTTGGCTTTCTTTTTTTCACAACTCCCTTGATTTACGAATCGCGAAACAGCATTCCTAATTCATCGGTGTTTGATTTACAAAAAATGGTCGTTTCGACATGCACAGCACCCGGCGAAACTGCTAATTTTGCAATGTGCGAACACTGAGCCTGTCGAAGTATTCGATGTTATCTGTACGGCATTAATTCTTAATTTCAAATTCCTATTTTTACGATGAACTACAATTTCAAAGAAACAGAACACAAATGGCAAGCCTTTTGGTTGGAAAACAAAACATATCAAGTCGAAATCGACCCCCAAAAACCTAAATTTTATGTTCTTGATATGTTTCCGTATCCTTCGGGAGCCGGCTTACACGTTGGTCATCCGCTCGGATATATCGCTTCCGATATTTACAGTCGATACATGCGGCTGAATAGCTTTAATGTGTTGCACCCCATGGGTTTTGATGCTTTCGGACTGCCTGCCGAACAATATGCAGTACAAACCGGACAACACCCGGCAATTACCACCGAAATCAATATCAAAAGATATAAAGAACAACTCGAAAAATTAGGATTTTCTTACGACTGGAATCGAGAAGTGCGAACTTCCGATCCCAGTTATTATAAGTGGACTCAATGGGTTTTCCTGAAAATGTTCAATCATTGGTTCAACCTGAAAACACAAAAAGCCGAACTCATTTCGGAACTTATCATTGAATTTACCGAAAACGGAAACACCAACATCGAGGCTGCGTGCAAAGAAACGCCCAAATTTCCTGCATCTGTTTGGATAGGAATGAGCGAAGAAGAGCAACAACAAATACTGATGCACTACCGTTTAGCTTTCCGTTCCACAACAAAAGTGAATTGGTGTCCGGCGTTGGGAACCGTTTTGGCAAACGATGAAGTGAAAGACGGGCTGTCGGTTCGCGGTGGATTCCCCGTTGAACAACGCGATATGGAACAATGGTTGCTTCGCGTTACTGCTTATGCCGAACGCCTTTTGAACGGGCTCGACACCTTGGACTGGACCGAATCGCTGAAAGAAATGCAACGCAATTGGATTGGGCGTTCGGAAGGTGCCGAAGTATTTTTTGAAATCAAAGATTCGAATGTAAAAATTCAAATATTTACAACGCGTCCCGACACCATTTTCGGCTCCACATTCATGGTACTGGCTCCGGAGAGCAGATTGATTGATAAACTCACAAGTATCGAACAAACCGAAGCCGTTGATGCCTATGTAGAAGAGACAAAAAAACGCACCGAACGCGACCGATTATCGGATACCAAAACCGTTGGCGGTGTATTCACGGGAAGTTATGCCATAAATCCGTTTACAGGTAAAGAAATTCCGATTTGGGTGTCCGATTATGTTTTAGCCGGATATGGAACCGGAGCCATTATGGCAGTTCCTGCACACGACAGTCGCGATTACGCTTTTGCAAAACATTTCAACCTGCCCATTATTCAGGTTGTCGATGGCGGAGATATTTCCGAACAATCGTATGATGCCAAAACCGGCGAAATGATTCATTCCGATTTTCTCGATGGATTGCCTGTAAAAGAAGCAATTCTTAAAATCAACGATGAAATAGAAGCCCGTGAAATCGGCACACGAAAAATAAATTTCCGCCTGCGCGATGCCATTTTCAGTCGCCAAAGATATTGGGGAGAACCATTTCCGATTTATTATAAAGACGGAATTGCCATACCCTTATCCGATTCTGAATTACCCTTGCAACTGCCCGAAATCAGCGAATACAAACCCACCGAAAGCGGCGAACCGCCTTTGGGACGTGCAACAAATTGGTTGTACGACGGGCAGCACAAATACGAACTCAGCACTATGCCCGGTTTTGCCGGCTCATCAGCGTATTATCTTCGCTACATGGACCCGCACAACAACGAAGCTCTGCTCTCGAAAGAAGCAGCGGAATATTGGCAAGGTGTGGATTTATACATCGGCGGAACGGAACACGCTGTGGGACACTTGATTTATTCGCGATTTTGGAACAAATTCCTGTTCGATTTAGGAATCTCCGTAAAAGACGAGCCGTTCAAGAAATTGGTCAATCAAGGCATGATACAAGGGAGGTCGAATTTCGTCTATCGAATAATAGGAACTAATAAATTTGTATCGTATAATTTACGAAGCCAATACGAAACAACCGAAATACATGTCGATGTAAATCTTGTTAATAATGACATTCTGAATGTTGTCGGATTTATGAACTGGCTTCCCGAATATCAAAACGCCGAATTTATCTTCGAGACCGACGGAAAATATCACTGCGGATACGGAATCGAGAAAATGTCGAAATCAATGTATAATGTTGTCAATCCCGATGAAATCATCGACAAATACGGAGCTGACACACTACGAATGTACGAAATGTTTCTGGGTCCGCTCGAATTATCCAAACCATGGGATACAAACGGAATTGAAGGCGTTCACCGCTTTTTAAACAAATTGTGGCGATTGTTTATCGACACAGAAGGCAAAATAAAATTAACAATTGAAAAGCCGAGTTCGGAAGAACAAAAAATTATCAATAAAACCGTAAAACGAATCCGAGAAGACATCGAACGCCTGTCGATGAATACCTGCGTGAGCGGATACATGATGTGCGTGAACGAATTATCGGCACTGAATTGTGCCAATAAAGAAATTTTAGAAAAACTTTTAATTCTTCTTTCGCCCTTTGCCCCACACATTGCCGAAGAATTATGGCAATTGATTGGGCATACAGAAAGCATCACACAAGCACAACTCCCGAAGCTCGAAGAAAAATATTTGAAGGAAGATACGCTCAAATATCCAATCGCATTCAACGGAAAAGTTCGTTTCGACATCGAAGTATCAGCCCAAATGAAAAAAGCCGATATAGAAAAAAACGTACTTTCCGACCCGAGAACCATTCAACGTCTCGAAGGTGCCGTTCCGAAAAAAGTTATTGTCGTGCCGGGCAAAATGGTGAATATCGTGTTATAAATAAAAGTAAATAGTAGTTAGTATTTATAAAGACGCTGATAATGAGATGATAGTATGTTTATGAAGTGCATTTATTATAAGTAATCAGATAGAATTATTTGTATATTATAATATCCGTATTCTTATCAAAATCAAATTATAGACTTATTTACTTAATCAATACAATTTGCGACCAATTCAAATTTATG
>DYMH01000267.1 GCA_020721645.1 Draconibacterium orientale | reverse complement strand
AATTCAGACAGTTGGTTGCACGGAAATTGTCATTTGGAAGACGGACAAAATGTTGGTTTAGACCTCACCGGTGGCTGGCACGATTGCGGCGACCACATCAAGTTTTCGCAAACCTCGCCGTTCACTGCCGCAGTTTTGTTAAATAATTATCTTGATGTTCAAACATTTTACCCTGATAATTATTCGCCCGCATTTTCGGAACCGCCTGCAAACGGAATACCCGATATTTTGGACGAAATCAAATACGAAACAGATTTTTTAATAAAATCAATAAACAACGGAACGGTATTTTATCAAGTAGGTGACAGCACCGACCATAATAGTTTTTCCGAACCCGTGTATCAGTCCGAAAATTTACCGGTTTCAGAAGGCGGAAACCTGCGAAACGTATATTTAATAACCCAAGGAGCATCAAATATTTGCGGAGAAAGCTGTGCGGCTCTTGCCTTAATGAGCATTGCATATTCCGATATTGACCAAACATACAGCAATTTGTGCCTCGAAAAAGCACTCGAATATTATCAAATCGGCTCAACTAATTCAAATGCAATACCCTCAACCACAAATGATGGCACAGAATTTTATCCCGCAGATAATTGGGCTGATGATATGGCTTTTGCTTCGATTTGTTTGTATTATGCAACTAATAATCAAACCTATCTGAACAATGCGATTGATTTTTATAACAATTCTGATTTTTTTGTCGAAGATTGGTATCCGATGACCTATTCAAATGTAAATCATATCGTTAATCTCGAATTATATTCAATTACCGGAAATACAACTTATTTGACTGCTTATGAAAATCATTTAGCAGAAATGTATAATTTTCAGACCGTTTGCGGGTATATGCACTTTGCCGACTGGGGTAGTTTGAATTACGCAAGCAACGAAGCATATTTAGCCCTGAAATATTACAAAATAACAAATAATACGGAAGCATTGATTTTCGGAAAATCAAACATAGATTTTATTCTCGGCACACACGAAAATACCGACAATACAATTCCCGAAAATTTCTCATTTGTAATAGGATACAACGAATTAAACGGAAATTTTCCGCAATATCCGCAACACGCAGGAGCATTCGGTTACGGAGCCGATGCTTGGGATATGTTTACGCAAGAAGAACAAAACCCCGGAACAGTGCCGTATCAACATCAAATAAGCGGTGCCTTAGTGGGCGGTCCCAAAACGCCTTGCGGAGAATATATCGACAACATCGGTGATTATGTATCAAACGAAGTTTGCATATATTACAACGCAGGGCTGATAAATTCGTTGGGTTTAATAAATTCAAATACTTTTATAGGAAATTTTGACACAAAACCTAAAATTAGTATTTATCCGAACCCGACAGAAGATTATATAACAATTGAAACCGAAATGA
>DYMH01000170.1 GCA_020721645.1 Draconibacterium orientale | reverse complement strand
TTTTCAAGTTATAAAAACTTTTTCACGTGTTTTTCGCCACGTTGGGCTAATAGTACCTAACATGTTTGTCGAAATATCATCTTCGTAATATCTGATTTGTACAACAGGTCTTTCTGAGGCAGATTGAAACATAAAAATATTATTTTGTACGTCGATATCACGGCAAGGCGGAGCATACATTTCGTTTTCAGCTTCAACCCAAATGTATCCTGTATTAATAAAGAGCGAAGCATGGTCGGTTTGTGCCGAATTTATAACCGTGTTGTTATAAATTTTCGGATTCAAAGCAGCATACATTCCAATACCGTCGTATTGCGTATTGATAATGATGTTGTTGCGTATTGTTCCGTTGATATTTTCGTATAAAATTGGATTCTCATCAGCATCAAACCATTCTTCATCTGTATAAAAACCGAGCAATAAGCCATTTCCACCGCAATTCATTACCAAATTGCCTTCCATGAGTGTGTTGATTGAACCGCCTTTCGAATAAAATCCCGTAGTGGAAGTATTGTGGATATAACAATTTTTAACCGTCAAATTATCGCAATTTACAGCGTCAATTCCTTCGGCATTGGGGTCGGGTTCATTTGCCGGACCGATTCCGGAATCGTAAATATTGCAACTTTCAATCAGAATGTTATCGCATGCCGGAGTAAGTTTTAAGCAATCTCTTCCGCTTCCGTGTATGATGCAGTTTTTTATTGTAATATTGCTAACTCCACGCCTATCGGCTATTGGTGCTCCCCAATTCCAATCGCTTTCGAACTTTACAGCATAATAGTACCCGCCGATTATTTCCAATCGTTCGAGCGTTCCGCCTATAATTTGAGGTTCATGATACCAAATACACTCTGCAATATCTTCATTATCAATAGGTGCTGTGATAATTGCCCATTCTCCATCATAAGATTTGATAGTTATGTTGTTATTATTTATTCTAATTTCAGCACTTGTGTAATTTCCACCACGCATAATAACTTCATCGCCGTCATTACATTGATTTAATGCGTATTGTAATGTTAAATACGGATTATCAATCAATCCGGTTCCGGACACATCGCTGCCGGTAACAGACACATAATGTGTTGTTTGTCCGTTTATCAGCGAAATATTTGTTAGGCTGAAAAAAAGGCTCAAAGCTAAAAATAAGTGTAGTTTTGTTTTTTTCATTTTTTAAATTGATTTTAGGGTTAATATTTTGTAAGTTAAACAAAATAACCTTTTTCTGAATTTATTTTTCAGAAAAAGGTATTTTTTATATTGAAAGTAATTTACAAGAAACAATAAAAAAATATTATTTTAATATTCTTATATGATATTATAAAAACCGCAATTCCCATTGAGCACTTTCCCATGCATTGTTAATTGTTGTACATTCAACATAGCCTGTTAAATGTTCAATATTCAGATATTTATTTGTCCATCGATTTTTAATTCGCCAGTAATTAACTCCGTTATTCGTAGCGGCATATTCAAAAGACCACTGAGCAGACCACCAATCTATACCGGCTGATGATAGTTCGGGATATTGATATGACGTGTTTTCTGTGTTCAAAATATATTCACTCCACGTATTTTTTATTCGATAGAATCCACCACTCGGAATACTCACATCCCAAATAAAAGGTCGATATCCTTGATTTCTGAATACTTCATGTAAATATGTATATGTCAAGGGGGTGTAAGTATCAATGCGAACGGGATAATAACCTCGAAAAAAACTGGTCTGACCCATTCCCAGCAAATATTGATCATTTTTCCACCGATTGATAATATAACATTCATTAAGCGATTTATCATGTCCGTTAAAAACAGGAACCGTAGCCGAAGTTTCTGTTAATTGACTGATATCTTCATTTTTCTGACAACTAAAAATAAACGATAAAAAGACGACAAAAAGCGTTGTTTTTAATACGTTTTCAAAAAAGTTTTTTTTCATACAAGAATGGTTTAAAGTGATTAAAATTATTTTGCAAATTTTAACTAATTAAACCCTATTTGCAATCGAATAAATATATGATTTTGTATCAAACGATATTTTCTTTCATTGCTTTTATAACGGCTTCGGACTTTGAATTAACCTGAAGTTTTTTGTAAATACTGTTGATATGCGTTCTTACGGTTCCGATAGAAATAAAACAATGGTCGGCTATCATTTTGTAGCTGTCACCGTTTGTCAAGCATCGCAGAATATCCATTTCTCGTTCGGAAATTTGATACGTATTTTCTTTGTTGGTTTGATGTTTTGAGAAGAAATTCATCACTTTTCGAGCAATTTCGCCCGACATGGGCGAACCTCCGTTATAAAGGTCTTCTACGGCTTCAATAATTTGAACCGAAGGAGTTTTTTTTAATAAATATCCTGTGGCACCGGCGCATAAAGCCTCAAATATTTTGTCTTTTTCTTCATAAACGGTAAGCATCATGATATTGATTTCCGGAAATTTTTCTTTTATTTTTATTGTAGCTTCGATTCCTGTGATTTGTGGTAAATCAATATCCATTAAAATAACATCAGGACGTTGGTTGGAAGTGTTCTCAATAACCGACATGCAATCTCCGTATGAACCGCAAAGTTCAAGATTATTTGTTCCCATTATCAAATAACCCAAACTTTCTCTGAGGGAATTATTATCCTCGTATATTGCAACTTTTATCGGCATAAGTTAATGTATATTTGAAAATTGTTAATTGTTGCTTGTTTATTTCATTTTGATCAAAATAAAGGAACGAAATATCAACTTGATTATCAAATTGATTTAATAGAATAATTATATGATTTTTACGTACAGAAAAATTTGAGTTCCATTTCCGGGTGCTGATTTCACTTCAATTTCGGAATTTATTTGTTTTGCACGGACAGTCATGTTTTTTATGCCGTTTCTTGAAGTGGAAAGTGTTGAATCAAAGCCTTTTCCGTTGTCCGAAACGTATAATTCTAAATAGTGCTTGTTCAAATTGAAAATGATTTCGGCATGTGTGCATTCAGAATATTTCAATAAATTGTTTACTGCCTCTTTTGTAATGAGATACAAGTTTTTTCGCAAGTCCATTTTTAAGGGAATTTCATGAATTGAATCGGGAATAATAATTTGGTAATCAATATTTTTCAACTCGAACAAAGGGATTGCAAATTCTTTAATTCGTAAGGCTAAATTTTGGATTTTATCATTTTTCGGATTCACCGCCCAAATAATATCATCCATCGATTCAAGCATATTTGTAGCATTCGATCCTATTTTCTTCGACAAATCGAGCGATTTCTGATTTTTTTCGAGTTGAGTGCTTAAAATTTCACTCAAAATAGAAATGCTGCTCAAAGTTGAACCGATATCATCGTGCAAGTCAGATGCAATGCGGTTTCTTATGCGTTCAATTTTCAAGAGTTGATTCACTCTGTAATTATAAATAAAATAAATAAGTGCTATTATAACAAGTATAATTATTGACAAAAACCACCACGTTTTATAAAATGGCGGTAAAATAATGAAATGGAAAACGGTTTCTTTTCCTGTGATGCCATTTACATCTTTTGCTCTAACTTTAAAGGTATATTTTCCGGGTTCCAATGAAGTAAATTCTGCAAAACGCCGCTCCGAAAACTCGCCCCAATTGTTATCCAATCCGTCGAGCATAAATTGATATTGAATGCTGTTTTCATTACTGTAATTTATTGATACATAATCAAATGAGAGATAATTTTGATTACTTTCAAGTTCAATGGTTTTTGGATAATATAATTCTTTTGTTTCATTAAATACTTTAAAACTTGTTAATATTACTTTTGGCGACAGGCTTTGCCGTTTATGTTTATTTGCGTTTTGAATAACAAACAATCCATTATCAAAAGACACATAAATTTGATTTTTATCGGGCAATATGTCGTACACCAATTTGCCGACAGAATTATCGACAATATAATGCTGTATTTCAGCATCATTTGTAGCTTTTAAAATATCGATTCCTTTGTTTGTGGCAAACCAAATTGTATTATTCGAATCCTGTGAAATAGAATTAACAATATTACTCGAAAGCCCGTTTTTAGTAGAATATAGGGTTGATTGTACGATTCCGTTCTCATCAATAGTGTGCTTGTAAACGCCTGAAGTCATTGATATTTGCCATAAATTTCCGTTGTTATCGAATTTGATATTAGTAATCCATGCGGTAACAAAAGCCGAATCGGGTTTGAGCGATTTATAAACTTTTACATTGTCGAAAACCATTTTTCCGTCAGGCTTCTGTTTTAAGTTCATACGATACAATCCATAATTAAAATTGCTCATCCAATAATTTCCAAATCTATCTTGTATCATCTTCATCGGACGCAATTTATAAGCATCTTTTAGCAAGATTTCGCAGTTTTGAAATTTGTTATTTTTATAATTGTAAATTTCATTGTCCAAACCAATCCATAAATTCCCTGCATTATCGGAACAGAAAAGCCCCAATCGTTTTTCAGATAATTCATCGTATTCATTAATCAATTGAATTTTATCAACTTGTACATTGTCATTTGTCAGCGGAATTTTGAATAGATTCGAATTATTCACAATCCACAAATTATTATCCGATGTTACCAATAATTCTTTTATTCCATCAGTTTTTATCATTGAATTTTTGATTTCCAAAACTTGAAGTTTGTTGTCATTAATAACAAATAATTTGTCCAATTCGCCGGCAATAATTCGACCGAGAGCATCTTTAACAATTGATGAATTAATTTGTAAATTTCCGTTGTTAAACTGAAAAGAAAAGACGGATAGAGTTGTCAATTTAAAGGCACCAATTGAGGTTCCGAACCAAAAATTTCCTTGTTTATCCCGAAAGGTACACAAAACGGAGGAAGTTGGCAAACCCGTTTCTATCGAAATAATTTCAACAATCTTTTGACCTGCGATTTTAAAAACACCCAAACCTGAAGTGGAAATCCATAAATTGCTTTCGTTGTCGATATAAAGATGATTTATAAATAGATTGTTCAATATTTGAAACGGCTCTGAAATCGAATATGATATAGATTTGTTTGTCAGCTGTTTTATTTCTAATTCATAATAACCCAAACGCGTAGCAATCAACATTTTATGATTGGATTGAAAAATAATTTTCACAATATATTTGTCTTCAAATTCCACGATATTAAAAGGTTTTATGACTTTATTGCCCGAAAAAAATATTTTCAGACCTCCGAAACCTCCTGTCCAAATATTATTATATTCGTCTTTTTCAATAGTATTGATAAACGATTTATTGCTTCCGAAATCATAAAGCATCTCAAATTCGTTATCTGCGAATTTGTACAATTCTCGTCCCGAACTCAATAAAATGGTAGAATCAGGACAGGATTTAATTGTTTTCACAACATTTCTACCTATTTTGCGAGCTTCAATCAAATGTTGTTTAAAAATTAAATCGTTTTCCTGAATAATAATTCCTTGTCCTAAACTCGAAAAAATGAGCAGATCCTCATTATTTTTTTCAATATATTCAACGAACGCTTCATTTTTATTGATTTCCGGAATAATTTCGTTATTAAATTGATATCCATCAAACCGACTGATTCCGTCATCGGTTGCAAAATACATAAAACCGTTTCGGTCTTGATTTATCGAATATATTGTATTATTTATCAAACCGTTTTTTACGGTATAATTATTGAAAACATAGCGTTTTTGTGCATTAAGTTGTGTATTTATTAAGAAAATGATACTAAAAAAAATACATATTTTTGTCAAATTTGACATTCGATTTTTAGGTTAAATTTTTAATTTTTGTCGATTGAAAATTAGTCTTTATAATTTTGAATTTCAAAAAAAAATTAAAAATACGATTTCATTTCGTTTTATGTCAAATCTTTATACACTGTAATAATATTCAAACCGGCAAACACGTTATTTCAAAAAAAACATTGAGCATGAAATTCATTCGATATTTACTTCTTTTTTCAGTCCCGGCATTACTTTATATATCTAAAATTCAAGCCCAAACAAACATCGGCATTCGGGCAATTACATTCAATTCGCATTTCGGAAACGATGCAAACCAAGAATTATACTCGCGAAATATTATTTCAAACGGAATTTTAACTCTCGAACCCGGATTGATGTTTTCGTTGGAAAATTTCGTCAATTCAAAAATATCATTTCAATTCTCATCGGCAATGTTATGGGATCAAGTTGATAAAATTTCGGGTGTTTCGCAAATTTTGCTCAAATATCAACTGCTTCGTTCGTGGAAAACTACTGTTTCCGCAGGTTTCGGTCCGGCAATTCATTACCGTCAATCCCGAAGCTCGATTCCGGAATATCTTGATGAAGGAATATTTACCGACAACGGAACGTGGCAAACAAAAATTTCGTGGTTGAGCGGCGAGATTTCTCTTCAATATTTTTTGACTAAAAAGACTGATTTCCTGCTCTCATTAAATCACACACAGGCAAAAGCCATAGGTATTTCGGCAGGTTTCAGATTTTGGCTCGGACACACAGGTCGGAAAAATAAAGACAAAGGGTGTAACTGTCCGAGTTTCAGATAAAAACGAAAAATTGAAGAGAAACAAAATTTAGTTTTTCACTCTTAGTTTTTCACTCTTAGTTTTTAGTTTTAGTTTTTAGTTTTTAGTTTTTAGTTTTTAGTTTTTAGTTTTTAGTTTTTA
>DYMH01000169.1 GCA_020721645.1 Draconibacterium orientale | reverse complement strand
TGATTAAATGATTGATAAATTGTGGTGCGAAATTAATATTTTTTCATCGTTTAAACCAAATTTGCTTTGATAAGTTGAAGGTAAAATATTTTTTTTGCAAATTGAAAATTTGCAGGGAAGCCCGGTGTCGGTACTGATAAAAGTTTTGTACACCCGAAAGGTGTTTGTGCAAAATCGACTTTCAGGTATCGTATAAAAAGCATACCGACTTTCGGAATTATTGATTAATTTTACCCGATATTTTATTAAACACCGAAAGTTAAAAATAATTTATATTTCCCAAACAGAATTACTTCAAATGAATCAAATAACACATCTTATCATAAAAAATAAGACATTAATTTTCAGCTCTTTGATATTTTTTTTTACCGGCATTTTTATTGTCTTGCTCTACCCGGGGGAAGGCAAATTTAGATTCGAATTTCAAAAAGGCAGTACGTGGCGACACGATGATCTACGGGCGACCTACAATTTTCCGATTTATAAAAGTAACGATGTATATCAACACGAAAAAGACAGTGTGGTATCATCGTTTTCTTCATATTTTGATTACAATGAAGAGGTTGTGAAGGAAAAAATTCTGAGTTTCAGAACAGATTATACCGAATTAACAACGCAGATGTTAAAAATTGATTCGTTTACTGTTGGCAATAAAATAGCTAAAATTCGGCTTTATAAAGATTCTTTACAAAAATATGGTCAATTTATCGAAAAAGAACTCAACCGCATTTATGAAAAAGGAATTATCGAAAACCTAAACCCCAAATACAGCATCAAAGGGGCTTCTATTTTTATTATCAGAGGAAAAACAGCGAGAGAAAAACAGATTTCGGAAATTTACACTCAATCCGAAGCCTACTCGTATATAAAAGAAACCATTGCATCAAAATTTCCTCATTCGCAACATTTTCCCGTTTTGGATTTTCATAATTATTTGAAAGCGAATATTTTTTATAATAAAGAAATTTCGGCACATGTTTTACAAGATGAAATACAACAGGTATCGCTTGTTCGGGGAATGGTGCACAACGGCGAAAAAATAATCAATCACGGCGATTTTATTGATGCCCGAAAATATTTAATTCTGCTTTCATTGAAAAAAGAATACGAAAATTCGTCCGGCTTTTTGGCGAATATGCCTTATATTTATCTGGGTGAAGCATTGATTATTTTGTCGCTGCTGTCGATTATTTTTGTTTTTTTACTCTTTTTCAACCCCGAAATTTTGAGAGGCAAACGGAAAACTTTGTTTATTATGCTTTTGCCTGTATTTTTTATTCTAACAGCTTCTGTTTCGACTCATTTTCGCAGTTTTGATATTTATTTGATTCCGCTTGTTATTGTTCCTTTAACGATTTCGACATTTTATAACATACAAACAGCAATTGTTATCCATTTATTGACAGTTTTTGCAACCGGCTACATGGTTCCAAACGGTTTTGAATATAGCTTTATTCAAATAGCCGCAGGAATAGGTGCTGTTTTAACACGGCGAAAAATCAATCATCGCTCGCATTTTATCAAAGTATCAACTTTGGTTTTTGCAATTTATTCGGTGATTTACACCGGTTTGATTTTAACGCACGAAGGAAATTTTGTAGAAATACGCATGGTAAAATATGCTGTTTTTGCAATCAATGCCTTACTTTTACTCTTAACATTTCCACTTTTTTATTTTTTCGAGAAAGTTTTCGGTTTTTTATCCGACATCACATTATTAGAACTTTCCGACACCAACCGCCCGCTGTTACGCATGATAGCCGAAAAAGCACCCGGCACTTTTCAACATTCGATGCAGGTTGCAAATTTAGCCGAGGAAGCCGTATTGCAAATTGGCGGGAATCCGCTATTGGTTCGCGTGGGTGCCATGTATCATGACATCGGAAAAACCGAAGCACCCGCATATTTTGTTGAAAATCAACATCATTCAAAAAACCCACACGATTTGTTACCTCCCGAAAAAAGTGCAGAAATCATCATCAACCATATCAAACGAGGAATTGAAATTGCGGAAGAAAATAATTTACCAAATGAAATTATCGATTTTATTCGCACACATCAAGGAACAAGTAAAGTGCGGTGGTTTTTAAACGCTTTCAAAGAAGCACACCCCGATGTGATACTCGATGAAGCATTATTCAAATATCCCGGACCGATTCCCACCACACGCGAAACGGCAGTTTTGATGATGGCTGACTCCATTGAAGCGGCATCGCGAAGTTTGAAAGAATTTTCGGAAGAAAATATTTCTGCTTTGGTCGATAAAATCATCGAATATCAAATCAAAGAAAAACAATTTGAACAAGCTGATATTACTTTTGCACAAATAAATCGTGTCAAGCAAATTTTTAAAGACAAACTTATAAATATTTATCACACTCGAATCGAATATCCGAAAGAATAAATAACAATGGACAATTGATAATGGACAATTGATAATGGACAATTGATAATGGACAATTGATAATTGAAATAAATTGTGATTAATTTTAAAATTTAAGATATATATGTCTTTTTATATTAAAATATTTTGTATTTTTGAAACAAAAAAAAGCGATGAAACAATTTACATTTTTTTTACTATTTTTGAGCCTAACCTATTTCGGCTGCACACAAAACACAAAAGAGAACTCACAAAACAAATCAACAAAACAAAACACAAAAATGAATTTCAATAAATTAACATCGGAAGAAGAACATGTTATTATCGACAAAGGCACCGAAAGACCCTTTACGGGCGAATTTTACAAAAAAACAGATGCGGGAACTTATGTTTGCAAACGTTGTAACACGCCACTTTACAATTCATCGGATAAATTTGATTCGGACTGCGGCTGGCCCTCGTTCGACGATGAAATCGAGGGAGCGGTGAAACATGTGCCCGACAAAGACGGCAGCCGTACCGAAATTATCTGTGCTGCGTGCGGTGCACATTTAGGTCATGTTTTTTCGGGCGAAAGATTAACAGTAAAAAATACACGACATTGTGTTAATTCCATTTCACTTAAATTTATTCCTTTCAATATGAAAAACAAAATAACATCAGAAACTGCAATTTTTGCATCGGGCTGTTTTTGGGGCACAGAATATCAAATGAGAAAACTTCCGGGAATAATATCTGTTACTGCCGGATATACGGGCGGACAAGTTGAAAACCCAAGCTATGAACAGGTTTGCACCGGAAAAACCGGACATGCTGAAGCCGTAGAAGTAATTTTCGACCCGGAAATTGTGAGTTACGAAGATGTTGCCAAGCGATATTTTGAAACCCACGACCCAACACAAACAAATGGACAGGGTCCGGATATCGGAGCTCAATATATGTCATATATCTTTTACACCAACGACTTGCAAAAAGAAACTTCCGAAAAACTTATAAAAATTTTGGAATCCAAAGGCATGAAAATTGCAACAAAACTCCGAAAAGCCGAAAAATTTTGGAAAGCAGAAGACTATCACCAAAATTACTATACCAATAAAGGAACGACACCTTATTGCCATATTTATAAAAAATTATTTTAATTTTTACATCTCAATATATTAATTGATATTTTTTTATAACAAATTTCGGAGGTGATTTTAACAAAACCAAACAAGATACAAGTAATGGTTAATTATTAATTGTTAATTGTTAATGGTTAATGAAGTAATAATTTGATTTTGATAAGAATACGGACATTATAATATGAGTTCAGTCTAAAAAGATTAAAAACAAAAAATTCACGCAAAGACGCAAAGTTTTAAATTACAGCTAATTATAACTTCATGATTTTACAACTTTACATCAAAAAAGGACTTTTTATACTGCGATCTAATATACAAATAAATCTGTCCGATTACTTATCATGTAATTGAAATACTTGATTAATTTTACAGGATATTTTTTAAAATTTCCTGATAAAGAGAAATTGCATGATATTTCTTATTTTCAGCATCATTTCATCGGTAATCATTGTTGTTATTTTCAAAACAACAGAGCACTATTCGATACCGCTTTTTCCTGTTATCATTGTTAATTATTTTACAGCCGTTGTTTGGAGCCTTATTGCCTTAGACAATAAATTGTTTATTTCCCAAACAATTCACAAACAATGGCTGCCGATTGGCTTTGCTATTGGAATTATTTTAATCGCATTGTTTTTTGTGGTGGGATATACAACGAAAAAAATTGGAATCAGTAAAACGATTATTTCAGCTAAATTATCGGTCATACTGCCGATTTCGTTTTCGTTTTTATATTTTAACGAATCTGTTGATACCATAAAGATTTTGGGCATTATCACCGGAATTGCAGCAGTTTTTTTAACCTTATACCCAAACACTCGCACAAAATTCAATACCAAACACTTCATTTTGCCCTTGGTTCTTTTTGTGGGCATGGGGACATTGGATTTATTGATAAAATACACGCAGCAAACATATCTCAGTCCGAAAGATGTTGCTCTTTTTACGCTCGTTTCTTTTGCTTCCGCCGGACTTTCAGGAACTATTTTCACACTCTTTAAACCAAATTATTTTCGCATGATTTTGATTCCGAAAACACTTTTATTCGGTTTTATCCTTGGTTCTTCAAATTTCGGCTCAATGTATTTTCTGATTCTCGCACTTCAAAAGACACATATCGGCAGTGCCGCAGTGTTTGGAATCAACAATGTTGCAATAATTTTAGTATCGGTACTCGCAGCATTCGCTGTTTTTAAAGAAAAAATTACGTATATCAACGCATTCGGAATCGTTGTTTCCATGGTTTCAATACTCCTTTTAAGTCGTATCTTTTAATAAATTCGTTAATTTACTAAATTTACGTATTTTTACACTCAATAATATTGCGGAAGTATTGAAAAAAAATCACACTTTCGGAAATTTTGATTTACATGAATTATATCGATTTAGAAAATATTTTAAAATCAAATTATCCTCAGACAGCAAAAAAGCTGCCTGATTTCGTTTTTCGGATTATCGAAAAAATTATCCGGCAAGATGAAATGAATAAAGTACTCACAAAGTACCGGAATGATTTGGAGCTTGATTTTTTAAAAAAGATTACCGAAGAATTTAATCTCAAAATCGAAATCGAAGGCATTCATAATTTGCCCGAAAAATCGCGATGTATTTTCGCAGCCAACCACCCATTTGGCATCATCGACGGATTGATTATCACAAAAATTGTCTGCGAGAAATACGGAACACTTAAAGCCATCGGCAACGATGCTTTTTTATTGATACCGCAACTTAAACCTCTGATTGCAGAAGTTCACGTGTTTGGTAAAAACTCGAAGGATTCGTGCCGAATGCTCGACGAATTGTATCACTCCGACACGCCAATCACCACCTTTCCGTCGGGCGAAGTCTCGCGCATTTTCGCAGGAAAAATTCAAGACAATGTATGGAAAAAAAGTTTCGTATCAAAAGCCATTCAAAACCAGCGAGATATTGTGCCTGTACATTTTTCGGGGCGTAATTCTGCCTTATTTTATGCCATTTTTTTGTTTCGCAAACTATTTTTTATCAAAGCAAATATCGAACTCATTCTGCTGCCGCGAGAAATGTTCAGAAAACGAAATAAAACAATACATATAACATTTGGTAAGCCAATAACTTACAATGAATTGACCAAAACAAAATCACACGCCGAACATGCCGATGAAATACGAAAAACAGTTTACAATTTGCGAAAAAACCGAAGCAAAATATAAAAATCACATTAAAATATTTCACTTACAAAATCAAAATCAAAAATGGGACTCAATTTCAGAGATTATCTTTTTCGAGTATGGTATCGTTATGTAAATCATGCCGATAAAAATGCCGAAATCTTGTTTATGAACTACGGTTATTCGAATACAAACGGCGATGCTGCATTGCCGGCGGAAGACGAAAAGAACCGTTACAGCATTCAATTGTACAAAAAACTCGCCGACCAAACCGAAATCAGCGGCAAAAGTATTCTGGAAGTGGGTTGCGGACGCGGCGGCGGTCTGTCGTTTGTAGTAAAAAATTATAAACCTGCCGCGGCTCTCGGCATTGATTTGGACCCGACAGCAGCCGAATTTAACAGCAAAAACTACAATATTCCCGGTCTGAGTTTCAAACAAGGCGATGCCCAAAAATTAGACATCGAAACGGCATCGAAAGACGTAATTTTCAATGTAGAATCATCGCATCGTTACCCAAATATGCGGGCATTTGTAGGCGAAGTTACTCGTATATTACGACCCGGAGGCTATTTTTTGTTTACCGATTTCCGCTACGACTACGAAATGGACGATTTGGACAAAGACCTTAACAGCACAAATTTAAAACTTATCACCAAAGAATTAATCACCCAAAATGTTGTAAAAGCTTTGACACAAGACGATAAACGCAAACGTGATTTGGTTTCCAAACTCGTACCGTTTTTTCTGCGGAAAACAGCACTGAATTTTGCCGGAACAATTGGTTCTGATACGTTTAACACATTCGATTCTCGAAAATATGAATACATTGTGTATGTTTTTCAAAAAGAAATTTAAGTGTTGAAAATTATTTGAAAATATTCTGATTTTGTAATATATACGGAATGTTAATGTGCAAATAAATTTGATTTTTAAAAAAATTCTGCCTAAAATAAATATCGCTGATTTTATACTGAGTTGAGCTTATTTTATTCAATTATTTGAGTATGTAAGGTCGATATACAAAATCAAAAAAATGAAATTCAAACATTTTTCTTAATTTTGATACAATTGTAAAGAAAAAAAGAAATG
>DYMH01000266.1 GCA_020721645.1 Draconibacterium orientale | reverse complement strand
GACCAGGCATACAGTTACGCTGTTGCCGAAGGTGCAAAATATGTTTGGACTACTTCTCGAATAAAAAATCAGTATTACGAAGTACCCGACAAAAAGCCGAAAAGCAGAATTGAAATTCCCGACATTCCTCAATTTGGGATTAAAAAACTTGCACCCTACAAGTATGTAAAAGGTGGTATTTCGCAAACCGATACAGAAGATGTAAAAATTGTAAGCGAACCAGACCCAAATGCAAAACAAAAGTTTTTTGAGCTTCAAGTTGTTACAGAAAGTGAACTAACAAAGATTTTCACTCAATCGCATCAGGCTCTTTGGGGCGGTGGACAACGAAACCCAAGTGTTGCATTTGATGAATTGGACAAGTTAATTTTCTGCAAAATTTGGGACGAAAAACACCCAAGAAAAATCGGAGACCCTTACGATTTCCAAATTTTCAGAGATGAAGACCCCGAAGATTTGTTAAAACGAATTAAGAAAATTTACGCAATTGGTGAAAAAGATGCTCCCGAAGTTTTCAAAGATGGAATTTCATTAACTGCACAAGAAACCCTCACGATTGTAAAATATTTTCAGCGAATAAACCTCAATAAAACTGATCTTGACAGCAAAGGTAAAGCCTTCGAAACATTTATGGGCAGTTACTTTCGTGGCGAGTTTGGGCAATATTTTACACCAAGACCGATTGTAAAATTTATTGTTGACAGTTTACCAATTAACCATAAATCACGAGTGCTTGACACAAGTTGTGGAAGCGGTGGCTTTTTGCTTTATGCGTTGGATAAAGTAAGAGAACAGGCAAATGAATATTACCACCCTGTTAATGATGAAAAAGACCATTACAAATATTGGCACGACTTTGCTGAAAAAAACCTTTTCGGAATTGAGATAAACGACCAAATAGCCCGAACCGCCAAAATGAATATGATTATTCACGATGACGGACATACAAACGTAATTGCATCGGACGGACTTTTAACCGACCTTGAAATGCAGGAAAAATCGGGGAATAAGGAGTTTAAATACAATTCGTTTGATTTTATCATTACAAATCCGCCTTTTGGCAGTTCAATAAAGCTATCTGAAAAAGCATATTTGAGTTTATATTCGTTGGGTACAAAAGAAATTGACTGGTTAGACATTAAAGCCGAAGTAAGCAAAAAGAAAAGCCCACGAGAAAGCCAAAGCACAGAAGTATTGTTTTTGGAGCAATGCCATAAATTTTTAATTGAATACGGCTATTTGGCGATTGTAATTCCTGATGGAATTTTAACAAACAGCAGTATGCAATATGTGCGTGATAACATTGAAGAAATGTTTCGTATTGTTGCCGTTGTTTCTATGCCTCAAACCGCTTTTAGTGCTACTGGTGCAGGTGTAAAAAGTTCTGTTTTGTTTCTGAGAAAACACAGTGAAAATCAAACCGA
>DYMH01000168.1 GCA_020721645.1 Draconibacterium orientale | reverse complement strand
AAATATATAAATTACAATATATCAGCAGCTTAATAGTTTAAACTGACGGCTATGCCTTCAAAGGATATAATTAATTATTTAGATTCATTAGGTTTTATCGATTCAACACACATTAGATACGAGTTGGGACAAATAGATATTGACAGTATTAATTCGTATCCAATTATTAAAAATGATGGAATAAAAACTGTTAATTATTTTATTTGTGTAAATAAACCAAACAAAATTAAGAGAAAAATTACGGTTCCAGCATATTATTCTACTGATAAACTTCTGAAAAAAATATATTGCAAATGCCAAAAGTAAGAATAATATCATTGTATATTATGTGCTTGTTTTCGATATACCGGGGTAAGTCGGAAGCTGATAAAAATGGAGTTAATTTGGTAAAAATTAAAAAGGGAATGAAACTTGAAGAAGTTATCAAGATAATGGGAAGACCTGATTCTATATTAATCGAACCAGAGTATGAAACTCAGGATTGGTATATGTACGAAGCCCCGGATCGCCCTGTCGGTAGCCCACTAAAATCAAATCCGCAAAGCGTAATTTGCAATTACGTTTTTTTTTATTTGAAAGTTTTCAACTTTCATTGCGAATGCAAAATCGTAAAGACAGAAATATCAGAACAAATGATTACCTTTACGACCCCGACGGCAACACAACCGCCGACAAAAACAAAGGAATTGCCGGTATTTCGTACAATATTCTATTTTCAGAGTTCTCGAATCTCCGGGAAATTTCGTATCTTTGTCAAAACGAAAAGTCATGCGTTACCTCGACCCAAAAAACGACCTTACATTCAAAAAAATCTTCGGGCAACACCCGCATCTGCTCAAAAGTTTCCTGAATGCACTTTTGCCCTTGGACGACGACCAAGTTATTGACAGCCTCGAATATCTGCCTGCCGAACTCGTACCCGAAATACCGCTGTTGAAACACACAATTGTCGATGTGCGATGTAAAGACAACCACGGGCGACAGTTTATTGTAGAAATGCAAATGTTTTGGACCGAAGACTTCAAAAACCGCATCGTGTTCAACGCCTCGAAAGCCTACGTGAAACAACTCGAAAAAAGTAAACCCTACAACGCCCTGCAACCCGTATATGCACTGAGTTTGGTGAACGACGTATTCGAACACCGCTTGCCCGAATATTATCATCACTACAAAATCGTAAACATCGAGAACACCGGCAAAACTTTGCCCGGATTGGAATTTGTGTTCGTCGAACTGCCCAAATTCCCGACACCGAACATCACCGAGAAGAAACTCAAAGTGTTGTGGTTGCGTTTTCTCACAGAAATCAAACACGGCACCGACACCGTGGACGAAGCCCTGTTTCAAAACCCCGAAATTAGCGAAGCCTTGGCATGTCTTCAAGAATCAGCCTTTTCGGAATCCGAACTCGAATCGTACGACCGCTACTGGGACAGTGTGAGCAGCGAAAAAACGCTCATGGAAGCCGCCGAAAAAAAAGGAAAAATTGAAGGAAAAATTGAAGGAATGATAGAAGGAAAGATAGAAGGAAAAATTGAAGTTGCTGCGATGCTAAAAAGAAACGGCGTATCACTGGAAATTATACAAAAATCAACCGATCTTTCACAAGAAGAAATTGAAAAATTGTAAAACTTTGAACAATTAACGGATCGATAAAAACGATGTATTATCCATTCGGGATGCCTATAGAAATGCCCGAATACATAGCAGCATAGCCGTTTCCATTCTCACAACAACAATAAAATGCAATAGGGCACGAAACACAAACGGAGTTCTCGCACGGCTGGATGGATTAAAATTTTTGGCAGAGTTTCATTAAAATTAACAACAAACAATTATCTCCCGTTTCTTATCTGTTCGGTCAATCGAATTATTTCATTCAGTTGCGTATCGGAAACCGTGCTGACGGTTGTTTCTCCTTGTGTGATAACGTCCGAACCGTCGGTTTCTGTTATAATTTTGGCTTCGCCGTTTTCAAAAGCGATATCAACAGGTTTGTAGGCTTGTTCGAGCGAATATAAATCTTCGTAAAGTAATTTAAAAAAGTTTTCATCAACATGATTTTTTATCGTATTATTTAACGATGCCAAAATGTCTTTTTGGTCGGCAATTCTGTCACGCAACAGAACATTGTCGGTTTGTTTATTCACTCTGCACGCCAAATACAAACTTTCAATCCAAGCTCCTGTAACCAACGAAATGCTTAAATCGCGGCGATTGCGTTGCAGAAAATGGTTGTTGATGTTGTGATAATTTTCTACGAGAATAAAATTCAGATGTTGGTCATCGATTTTATCTGCTATCATATTACGCAGAATTTGAAAATCGAAATTCAAATCGGCATCTAATTCGTTGCTCAGTCGATGAATGGTTTTGAGGTTATCGAGATGGGTTTTTATTTGATGGTTTAAATTCAAATAAGCTAAATCAACACTCAGCATTCCGAGTAACAATGCCTTACGATTCTCATTTTTAACACGTTCGGCAATATCTTTGGGCAAAATAAAATCTTCGGAGTAGGCAATTTTTTTATCTTTAATGATAGCAGAAATTTCGACCGGCGACAGGATACCTTCGAGAACTTCATCGGTCAGACTGTCTTTTTCGTTAGAATACTCTTCATGCGTATTATTTTCTTTTTCAATTTTCGCAGATTTTTGTTGTCTGCATCCGAATATAAAAAAAGATAATATAAAAAGGAATATAATATAATTTTTCATTACAATTATCAAAGTTTATGTGTCTGTCTTAGTAAACAAAGATATACATTTTATTTAATTCCCTGAATTGTTTTATTACGAATTTCATCGACTAATGAAACAATTTGCTGCAAGTGTTCATCGCTCATGTTCAATTCGCTTGTCGAGCCTTGGTCTATCACCGGAATCCCGTCTTCATTAATTGTTTGGGTAACCTTTCCGTTGGTGTCGATTTGTTCGATAGAGTCGTAAATAACTTTCAAACGAATAATATCATCGATTAATGTTTTGAAATGATTTTTATCTTGATAGAAAACCAGAATATTCAAAAGTGTTTCGATGATTGGTTTTTGTTCAGCAATTCGCTCCTTTAAACGTTTATCTTCCTGAAATTTATTCACTTCGCAAATTAAATGCAAGCCTTCCAACCAAACTCCGGTAACAACGAGTGCACTGAGATGACTGCGTTCTGTTTCCATCAGATGTTTATTCATTTTATGGTAACTGCTAACCGAGAGAAACATCAAGGAATCCATACTTTCATCGGTTGTTGCGAGGCGTTTGAGGGTTTGAAAATCGAAATATGAATCTACGTCCAAATCATCGGCTAAATCGCGTATGGCACTCAAATACTTGATGTTGGAACTTATTTTATGATAGACGTTCAAATATCCCAAATCTACGCTGAGCATTCCCAGTCCGAGAGCTTTTTTAAAATTGGTATCAAAATCGGGCACAACCTCTGTGGGAAGTAGATATTTTTGCGAATACGGCATTTTCAAATCGCTGATTATCGCAGCAATTTCTATCGAGGAAGTAAATCCTTCGATGGTTTGCATAATCACATCTTCAAAATATGTTTTTTCGGTTTGCGACAATTTTTTTTTCGGGTCATCTTCCGGAACGTCAGAATTTTTTCCTGTTTTGCCTTCGCCGCAGGAAAAAGTGAACAAGAGTAAGAATGTTGAAAAAAAGGCGATTCCTTTCATTTTAGATTATTTTTTTTTCAGAAATGATTCAAATATATAAAATTAATTTCATTACAACCTTAAACTCTCGAAATTGACTAATTTTTTTCAAATTGCTCAGGTATAAATTTGCGTGATGAGGAATTATTGATTGTAAATTCTAATTTTGCAAAAAAATTGTTTCTATGATCGTTTGGGTACTTGTTTTTGTATCGGCATATTTGCTGGGTTCTATTCCTTCGGCTGTTTGGGTCGGAAAAATTTTCTACAAGACTGATGTTCGCGAACACGGCAGCGGAAATGCCGGCTCTACAAACACGTTTCGTGTACTGGGTTTTAAGCCCGGTTTGGCTGTTTTTTTGATAGATGTTGCCAAAGGTTTTGCAGCCGTTAAACTATCCGAATTTCTTCCAATTGAGCATTCGGGCGAAATTTGGGAAATGGTAAAAATAGGACTTGGTGCGGCGGCAGTTGTCGGTCATATTTTCCCGGTATTCGCCCGGTTTCGTGGTGGAAAAGGTGTTGCCGCAATGCTCGGAATCGTTTTCGGAATACACATTTGGGCTGCTTTGGCGGCTTTCGGATTGTGGATTCTCATTTTTACCGTAACTCGCATTGTATCTGCAAGTTCTATCATTGCCGGATTATTTTTCCCGATTTCTCTGTTACTCATTTTCAACGAAAAATCTGTTGCATTGCTGATATTTTCAATCGTAACAGCTATTTTATTAATTATCACCCATAAAAAAAACATCAAACGTTTGATTGACGGTACTGAACCAAAATTTAAAAAAAATGTGAAAATGTGAAAATGAGGAAATTTTCACATAAGCAAATCATCACATCAAAAAATCAACTAATCGAAATTATGAACGCATCTTTAAAAATATTATTTGAAAATCATTTCGGCGAAAAAGTGATTTCGTCCGCTTTGTTGCCTCAATCCGGCTCGGCACGCGAATATTTTCGTATTCGCAGCAAAAATCACAAAGCTGTCGGAACTTATTATCCCGAACGTAAAGAAAACGAAGCTTTTATCTCATTTTCCGAACATTTTAAAAGCCTCGCTTTAAATGTTCCGCTGATTTACTGCGAAAATATTAATGAAAACATTTATTTGCAAGAAGATTTGGGCGATGAAACTCTGTTTTCGTTTCTCGAAAAAAACAGAAAATCCAGCGAATTTCCGGAAACAGTCCTCGAATATTACAAAAAATCCTTATCACATTTAGCTGATATTCAAATAAAAGGAGCAAAAGGTCTGAATTTTGAAAAATGTGTTCCGCGCAAGGCTTTCGACAAAAGTTCGATGATGTGGGATTTGAATTATTTCAAATATTTTTTCCTGAAACTCGCACACATTCCGTTCGATGAGCAATTACTCGAAAACGATTTTTCGGCTTTTTCCGATTTTTTGTGTGAGGCTGAAAGTTCGTTTTTCCTGTTCCGCGATTTTCAGTCGCGAAATATTATGATTCATAACAACGATGTCTTTTTTATTGATTATCAGGGCGGACGAAAAGGGGCTTTGGCTTACGATGTTGCTTCGCTTCTTTATGATGCGAAAGCTGATTTGCCGGAAGAAATACGCGAATTGCTGAAAAAATATTATATCGAAATCATTCTAAAAAAATATGGAATTAATTCCGACGATTTTGAAAAATATTACTACGGATTTGTCCTCATTCGCATGATGCAAGCAATGGGAGCATTTGGATACAGAGGAATTTTTGAACGCAAAGAACATTTCATTCGCAGCATTCCGTTTGCAATAAAAAATTTGCTGACAATATTCGATAAATGCGATTTTCTGATTCAATTTCCCGAACTGAAAAAAGTGCTCTTGCTCCTGCCCGATTCGCCCGATTTGAAAGATTTATCGCATAAATTAAAATTGAAAATCACCGTAAAAAGTTTTTCGTACAAAAAAGGAATTCCTTACGATGCCACCGGAAACGGCGGCGGTTTTGTGTTCGATTGTCGATTTTTGGACAATCCGGGTCGCATCGAACACATGAAAATGCTTTGCGGAAAAGACCCGGAAGTGATTGATTTCTTGGAAAAAAACGAAGAAACGGCACTATTTTCGCAAAATATCAAAAATCTGTTAAAAGAAGTTGTTGAAAAATATATTAATCGCGAATATTCCGATTTATCGGTCAGTTTCGGTTGCACCGGAGGGCGACATCGTTCGGTTTACTTTGCCGAAACAACAGCGAAATATCTCTCCGAAAATTTCCCGGTGAAGGTCATTTTAGAACATACCGAAGGATTTTAATTGGAAAGTAGCAAGACACACAAGATTAAAGAAAATGCCTTCATTCTTTTCATTTTCCTTTCATCATTCATCATTCATCATTCAATTATTATTAAATGAAAGCCATGATCCTTGCAGCAGGTTTGGGTACTCGCCTCCAACCGCTGACCAATAAAAAACCCAAAGCCTTGGTTGAAATCAACGGAAAACCAATGATTGAACATTTGATTGAAAAAATGAAAATGCAGGGTTTCACCGAAATCGTTGTCAATGTGCACTATTTCGGAGATTTATTGATTGATTTTCTGAAACAAAAAAACAATTTCGGCATCAATATTTCAATTTCTGACGAGAGAAACCAATTGTTAGACACTGGTGGCGGATTAAAACAAGCCCACCGTTTTTTGGAAAACGATGAACCGTTTATTTTGCATAATGTTGATATTTTTTCGGACATCGACCTAAAAAAACTACTCTATAAACACTTGGAATGCAGAGCATTATCCTCCCTTTGCGTTTACAACGGAACATCAAGCCGACGATTACAATTCGACACACAAAATCAACTTTGTGCTTGGGAAAACAAGCAAACCGGTGAATTGAAAGTCGCCCGCACGCCACAAGGGCAAATTAACTCGTACTCATTTATGGGAATCCACATTATCGACCCTTCAATTTTTAGATATATCACCGAAAAAGGCAGTTTTTCAATCATCGACATGTATCTCCGATTAGCTGAAAAACATACAATAAAAAGCACCGTGCCCGATTTCTCATATTGGTTCGACTTGGGCAAACCGGATGATATTCATAAAGCCGAAACACTATTAAAAATGAGATAATTTGAATCAATGTCGTTTAGTTAAGAAATGTATTTGCTGTTGAGGCTGTCTCAAAAGCCTCCAAAAATATGTATTAACTTTATAGGATTTTAAT
>DYMH01000167.1 GCA_020721645.1 Draconibacterium orientale | reverse complement strand
CTAATGAATTTATTGTAAATTTATGTAATCTTAATTATTCGGTTTAATATAAGCTCCTTCAGGAGCTTTTTTAATTCCGGTAAACTCCAAATCTCAACATTTCAAAAATTTTCCATGTATCAATTTCACATTCATAAATTATGTTAAATTCCAAAAACGATACCGTTTTATATCGTTTTTTTCTTGGAAGTAAAAAAAACTTTATTTTCCTTTGTAAGGAACAATAAGTAATCAAAAAATCAATTAAATATTTTTTTTGCGATAAAATATTTATTAATGCGTTAAGCATTGATTTTCAGTATCAATATAAAGCTGTTTTATGGTTTAATTTCTACTTTTTTTTGGAAACACCAAACAAATTATTCTAAAATTGAAAAAAAGATATCCTTATACTTATTTATAAGAATTGAAAATAATAATTGGTGTCCCGATAAAAAACCTAATTTTTCAATTACAAACCAAAACTCAAAAAAATGGCTTTCATCATCAATAGCAACAACGAAATTTCCGACGAGAAATTTTCAGCGTTAAAAGAAAAGTTTAACGCCAAAACCAACACCCAAGCAATCTACAAAAGCATTGATTTTGTGGTAAACGAACTTCCAAAAGTCGAAAAACAATTATCGCAAAAAGAAGAAGAACTTCAAAATTTATCCGGCAAGTTCGAAACCTTTGTAGATACCTACAAACGTAAACAAGCAATCGACAGCCAAATAGGCACAATTGTTTATCCCGAACAACCGTAATCCGTATTGTAACATTCTGATTTAAAATTATTTTAATCAAGTCCGGAAGCCGCAACTCTGCTACCGGACTCCACTCCTTATTTTCAAATTTTCACATTTCCATTAACCTTTAACAATTAATATGAAGCATTCGCCAAAAAAATGAAATTTCCCCTTTAATTCCCTTCATTCAATTCCTAATTCCTAATTCCCAATTCCTAATTACCAATTCCTAATTCCTAATTCCTAATTCCTAATTCCCAATTCCTAATTCCTAATTCCTAATTCCCAATTCCTAATTAATTTCTTATGTCAAATCAAATCATTCTAACAACTCCCGAGGACATCGAAAAGATAGTCCTCAAAGCTCTTACCGCCCACGAAAACAAAAAATCCGAAATCCAAAGCCAAACAAAATTGTTTAGCATCAACAAAGTAGCTAAAATTTTGGGAGTATCACACACAACAGTCAAACACCTTGTCGAAAACCAAACCCTCAAAACAACACCCGACAACAAAATCACCGAAAAAGAATTAAACTGCTATTTATCAGCTTTGTAGAGAATATGACGTTGGTTACTCCGCCGGCATACAAAAATTTTGAAAACGTTCCGAACCACACCAATTATCAAAGAGTCATTCATAACTGTTACAACAGTTATGCACCGTTTACACACACGCCCGAACCGGGCAAATGCGAAAACACAATCAATTTTTTGAAACATATTTTTGAAGAACAGAAGCATTAAAAAACGTAATCGAAGCCTCAAAACCAAGCATAGTAAGACAATTGGAACACAATTTGAAAGACATGTTTTATCAATTCGGACACGAAGAAATATTTTTAACACCCGCTGACATTAAAGAACTGTTTTTCAGTAAAATATCACGATTCGACACAGATTATATTTCAAAATCCGTAGAAACCCGATACCCAACCATCGACAGATACCGGAACAGCGAAGGTAGACAAACAACCAAACGCTATAAAATACCCATTTTCACTCAAACGATAAACGAAGACGGAGAAGAAATACTAAAAGCAACATTCAAACCGGCTATCGGCAGACCTTATGTTTTCAAAGCAAAAGAAGTATTTTCTGAGTCCGAATATTCAGATTACAACCTTATTAGCATTCAATCAGAAGGAAATACACTCCCATTCTAATTCCCCTCCTTCGGAGAGATTCGGGGTGGGTTTTATTAATTAGTAAAATAATTAGCAAAAATGAATCTAAATAAAATATACGACTGGATAGACAAAGAAATGAAATTCGACCAATGGTATCCGGTTAAAACAGAAGAACAGAAACAATTTATAATCCAAATCATGCAATCAGGTTTTATACCGGACTGTGAATTTAACGCCGACTACACCGAATTCCGAAAATCAAAAGTAGCATACGAAACATTTATAATTCAGCAATAATCAAAAAATCCCGACCATTCCGGTTGGGATTTTTCAATTTATCAAATCAATCAAGAAATAACATTTCAAAATTCTCAAAATTATTTTCGTTCTCAAAACCGTTACTCTTGTTACACCTCATATAAAATTTTGTATATCAGAAACTTTACCCGAAACAAGACTTGTTACATAGTGTTACTTTATTAATTATTAATTAAATATATAAAAAGAGTATATAATAGACTGATAATCTGTCTTGTATCAACGAAACAGATGTGTCATCGCAGGTTACGCATTAAAGATTTATCAATCAGTAAATTAAACTTAAAACAAGGATGTAACAAAATCGCTTAATATTCCTTAAAGTACGATAATTCAAAAAAAAGGCTTTTTTTAGCCTTTTTTTGTCTTCGTAATATCCGATACTCACATAAGTCACAGATATACTTGCTTGTAACTAAAGCTTCAAAATTATAGCAATTTTCGGTCAATTTTCATCATTTCTTGGTACTTCAAGCCATCATTAACTTTCGCATAAATTTGAGTCATTTTTATTTCAGTATGCCCCAATATTTTGGATACAACTTCAATCGGTATTCCCATTTCCAAGCCCCTTGTCGCAAGAGTATGTCGGGCACTGTGGAATGTAATGACTTTATCTATACCGGCTATTTTTATGATTTCTTTCAAGTACTCGTTTGTCTTTTGATTTGAAAGTACTCGAAAAACAAGTTGTTCAGCCGTTATTTTTTTCGGCATCAACTACTGAGCTTTTTTAATAATCGGAATAGATACATCAAGGTTGGTTTTGTGCATTTTTAGGTCGATGAAATTAATTTCGTCACCTTTTAGCAATCGTTTCTTTATATCACTGTATTTCAAATTTTTAATATCCGTATATCTTAAACCGGTATAGCAAACGAAAAGAAAATAGCGCAATACGTTCAGTTGCCTGTAGTTCATATTATTTTCTAAATATAAATTTTCAAGTTTTTCGAGTTCAGATTCACTCAAATGTTCTCGATTTCCCTTGCCTTTGGTGATTTTCACCTGTTCAAAAGGATTATCTTTAATAAGTTTATTCTCTACACCCCAGTTCACAAAAGTTTTCAGCATTGCCAAGCTTTTATTCGCTGTATTCAAATTATTCTTTAATTGTTTCAGCATGAATGTCTTGTAGTTATTTACAAAAGATAAGTTTATCTCTGAAAACAAGATATTTTTTCGATATTGTTGAAGTTTAGTGATTTGACTTTTATATGTTCTGAATGTTTCGTGAGCAAAATCCTTTTTGGAAATCTCATCGATAACGAATTCAATAAATGAAGAATCACCGTATTCCTTATTAAAAAGTTGCTTTTCAAAATCATCAAAAGTCAATGATTCATCGTTAAAAAAACACGTATCAACGATATTTTCAGCTTTATTTATAAATTTCGTGATGAGTTTGTTTTTCCGGAGGTAAGCAGTATCCGATTTATTCACGATATTTCTTGTAAAATTCCAATCCTTTGGATTTACATAAATGTGTAAAGACACATCTTTTTTCCGTCTGTTAGATAATAGACGAACACATACAGTATTAGTTCCGGTATCATTTAGATGATCCGTTCTCAAGAAAATTTTCACAGAGTTCATAAGGCAAAATGTTTAAAAGTTATGTGAAACCCATGTGAAACATTTTGCCAAAAAAATGAAATATTGCCCTTTATTCCTTAAAACCACTTTGTCTTTAACCCCCTTAAAGACAAAAGATTGAAGGAAAATGTTTCATTCCTTCAATCTGATTTGTGGAGCCGGAGGGATTATCTAAAATCAATTTTTTTTCACTTTCAAAAAAAATCGAAATGCAAATTAACAAAAATTTTATCTTAGAATGGGCGGAATCGTCCGCAAAAACGAAAAATTTCCGTGAAGAGTTTTGGCTCGGCATTACGATAACGGCTTTTGTCCGTTTCTTAGCCGCCGCCGTGTCAATTTATGCGGGTTACTTTTATTTTTTAAATCTGCTCGCTCCTATAAATTTAGAAAGCCGAATAATTCCGATTCTTTTTTCGGTTTTGCTTCTGTCGGTCATCGAGTTTTTTTCGGCATGGATCCTGTCGAAAGTTACCAAAGCCTCAATAGAGCGAGAATATAAACGAGCTGCAATTTTAGCCGTTTTCTCCGTGTTCACTTTCGGAGCTTCTTTCATATCATCTACCAACGGTTTGTCGATGCGGCAAAGCCAAAAAGCCGACAACACCGCCGATATTATTTCGGCATCGGAAACCGAAAAAACAAACATCGCCGCTCGATACGATGCCGTAATTGCCGACCTGAAAAACAATATCGAAACCGAAAATCGAAATCCACAAGGCTGGCGAGGCAATCGCCGTGTGTATTTGACGGCTCAACAATTGGACAGAATCAAAAACATCAACTCCGAAATAAAAGAGCAGAGAGAATTGTGCAATGCCGAAATTTCGGAAATAAAGCAATCGCAGTCGGAAAAACTATCCGAAAACCGCAACCAAATGACAGAAACTGCCGACAAATATTGGTTATTCATCGCAATTGTGATGATTATATCAGCAGTATCAAACGTGGCTCTGCAAGCCTTTTACATGAAAATTCTTGCAGAAGAGAAGAAAGATTTAGCAGCTGCCGGCGTAATGACACGCCACCAAAGAAATCAAGAAAATATGGTTAATCGAGAGTTTAATAGAATGCTCGAAATACAAGCCGAAGAACAGGCACGCTTATTTATTCTTTCGAATAATAAAGATGCAGCTAACCAAAAGGGAATTGCGGCACAAAACGATGAAAAAAATATTGGTTTTCGCAAATCTGAAAAAGAAGACAGAAACAACTATCCTCTATCCGATGATGAAAAAAGTAAAGTGATTTACCTCGAAGTCGAAAAAAACAATAAAAATGTTTGTCAAAATTGCGGCAAATCCTATACCCCAAAAGTTACTTGGCAAAAATGGTGCAGCGACGAATGTAAGTTTGACAATTACGAAAAAAGAACAGGTAAAAAGTTTAACATGCGAAAACATAAATAAATATCTAATATCTACGCACTACTTAATGCGTTACGAATTGAGTGTATATTAAAAATCATAAATAAAATGAAAGACGAAATTTATCAAGCAATTTTAGATGACGTTATTTTGAGAGCGAAAATTGCCGACAAAATCAATGTACATATCCAAACAATTGTCCGCTATGCAAACCGTAAAAGCGAACGTTTAGAGACGTTTAAAATCCAACGAATTTTACGGGAATATTTGGGTATCGAACAATTAGAAAAAGAAGAGGAGGAGCCGGTATGCTAAAAATTTTCAACAAAAAGAAAGTTTTGGTACCGGAAAAACCGAATCAAAACGACCTTATCCGAAAAATCCATGCCGATTTTGCGACAGCCTCCGAAATTTTGGCAGAAAAACAAACTTTGAGCAAATCCCAAAGGCTTAAAAAGTTAGGATACATACACTCTTTGGAAGTTGATGTAAATCTTCCTGATGAAAGTGAAAACGTGTTTGAAATGTTGGGTTATTTTTTCATAAAATATCCAAACCACAAATTCATAACGGCACAAAGTGTATATCTGCTTTGCACGAAATACGGCTTAGTTTTATCGACAATAGACCGCTACACAGGCGAAGTGCCTGAAAAAAATCTTCGGGAAATCGAAAAATTCAAGGTTCGGAAGGAAGATGAATGTTTCAAACTCGAAACAAATTTCAGAGGCAAAGGCAATGTTACGGAATATATTAATTCAGTAAAATATTTGGATTTGTCCGAAAAAATAGCAGATGCCGGATACCGTTTGAAAATATCAATAGAACACAATTGCAGCGAGAAAACAGAACGCTGTCCGCTCGAAATCGTCGCTCCGGAAAAAGATTTGCTCACACTGAAAACAGAAGCTGCCGAAATTGAACTTGACGACCCAATTGTTTTACAGCCCGTTCTATTTAAGGGCGAAAAACACTACATCATAATTACTGCTTGGGGCGATGAAGCGAACGATGAAATTGTACAAACTCAAAAATTTAATTGAAAAATGGGAACAGCAAACAAACAAGTGCAAAATTCAATTTTAGAACATTCAAAATTCATTGCAAACCCTACAAACTTCATTGATTTGCCGGAACAATATCACAATGAATTATTCGATATGTGCAATACCGGAACTCAACAAAAATTGAGCTATCAAAAATGGTTTCACAGATTTTTGTACACGGCAAGAGAGTTGAATTTGAGCGAAGTTCCGAAAACAATTGCAGTCATGGAAGCATCTCTGCGTTATTGCTACAAAGAATATCTCGAATTTTTGAAAAATGAAATTGAAAGAATTGAAAACCTTTAACATCTAACATTTATGAAAGTTTCAAGAAAACATAAAATCCGTAATTTGAGGGTCAATTTACAGCTACAATTGACACGAAATGATTTTTTGGAAGATGCAAACAAAGAACTCACAGACGAACTCGACACGTATAAATTCATGGTAAAAACACTTCAAATTCAATTGAAAAATGAACAAAAGACCTATTTATCGAAAAATGAATGAAATATTTTTCAAGCTCTATCCTGACGGCACATACATTGCAGTTCGCACGAAAAACTTATTTTCAGAAGCCGAAATAAAAAAGGGTAACCGATCCGAATTTTCTACCGAAAAAAACTTTGAAAAATGCAAGATGAAACGCCCATGAGAGCAAGTTCTCACACCAAAAGCATGAAAATATTGCTT
>DYMH01000265.1 GCA_020721645.1 Draconibacterium orientale | reverse complement strand
ATAAACAATATACACTTTTCACTTTACAAACTTTATACTTTTTATACTTGGCTCATTAATTATTTTTCTCGCGTTTATATTTTCTGATAATCAGCCCCAATGGTCTGTCGTAGCTGAAATAGTTCGATATCCAACCGATGAGTGTAACAATTTTATTTCGGAATCCGACCAATGACATCAAATGGACAAACATCCACACCAACCATGCGAAAAATCCGGTAAAATTATTATTTTTTATATCCACAACTGCTTTCTTTCTGCCAACTGTAGCCATCACCCCACTGCTTTGATATTGAAATGGTATCAGAGGTTTTTCGAAATATTTTCGATACAAATTCTTCGCTAACACGAGAGCTTGTTTTATTGATACCGGTGCCAACATCGGCTGCCCGCCGGGCATAGAGGGAGAACTGTATGCTGCAACATCGCCGATTGCATAAATATTATCGTACGACAGCACTTTGTTAAATTCATCGACCTTGATGCGTGAAGAGGGTGTGAGGCTTTCGGGCGACAACCCGCTGATGGGAAAACCTTTGACGCCGGCAGTCCAGACCACGGTTTGTGTTGCGAAAGTTGTTTCGTCAGCCAGAGTAAGCACCGCCCCGTCATAATCCTTGACTTTGGCTTTTAAATGGACATTTACACCGAGTTGTGTCAAAAATTTGTAAGCACCTTCCGATGATTTGCTCGACATTGCCGAAAGCATTCTGTCGGCGGCTTCGAACAAATAAATGTTCATTTTGCTAAGGTCGAGCTCGGGAAAATCCTTGGGCAACACATACCGTTTCATTTCTGCCAAAGCACCTGCCAACTCTATTCCCGTGGGACCACCGCCAACTATGGCAACATTCATTTTTTCTTGTTTTTTCTCTTCATCGGTTTCTGATAATGCTTGCTCGAGGTTTTGCATAAAGTAACTCCTGAAATTCAAGGCATCGGGTATCAATTTTAAAACCAAGAGCTTCTCTTTAACGGGCTCGAAGTTGAAAAAATTATTCGTTCCCCCGGTTGCCAAAACGAGAATATTGTAACTTATTTCGCCTATCGAAGTTTGTATCACCTGTTTCTGAGCATCAACGCTTTGCACATCTGCCATACGAAAACTAAAATTTTCCCGGTTTCGGAAAATTCGTCGAATGGGATAAGCAATGCTATCGGGCTCTAAACCGCCGGTTGCCACTTGATATAGAAGTGGTTGAAAATTATGATAATTATTTTTATCTATCAACATCACTTGAAATAATTTTCCCGATAATTTTTTAGCCAATATAATTCCGCCAAATCCGGCTCCGACAATAACAACTTTAATTTTATTATTTTCCATGATATCTTTTCAATTCTAATGCAAAATAACAGATAAATTTTTTGATGACAAATAATAAATAAAGATAAATGAGTCTTATTTTTAACACCTTAAAATCCGCAAGTATTTTTATATCTTGTTGTATTTCAATAAATAAGTTCCGGCAGA
>DYMH01000166.1 GCA_020721645.1 Draconibacterium orientale | reverse complement strand
AAGGAAGCACAACAATAGAAATTCCGGCATACACCAACAAAATTTTTATCAACGGCAAATGCGGCCAAAATCTCAATACAGTTGCGGTTTATGTTGATAAAAATAATACTTTTTATCTGCCCAAACATCTAAATCATTTATTGCTTAAAAATTAATTAGAAAAACATGAAAAAAATCGTTTTTTTTTTCAAAAATTCATGTTTGATTTGTTTGACCCATTTAAAAATTCATAACACACTAAAAATCAATAAATAAACCATCATGTCATACATTATTACCGGTTCGGGCTTAACGATAGAAGACGTCGTCCGTGTTGCCCGACGCAACGAACACGTTGAATTACACCCAGAAGCTTTGGAACGCATCAAAAAATGTCGTGCAATGCTCGAACGCAAAATCCTTGCCCACGAAATCATGTACGGTGTAAATACCGGAATCGGCGAATTTTCGGAAGTTGTTCTCAACGACGACCAAGTGAAAGATTTTCAGAAATATCTGGTTTACAATCATGCTGCCGGAATCGGAGACCCGGCTCCCATTGAATACGTTCGCGGTGCAATGTTGGGACGCATCAACGTTCACGCACACGGAAATTCGGGCATTCGACCTGAAATTACACTCACTTTGGTCGAAATGCTGAACAAAGGCGTTACTCCTTTCGTTTGCCAGAAAGGTTCGGTCGGTGCATCGGGCGACTTGGCTCCCATGTCGCAAATCGCACTGCTCTTGATGGGCGAAGGAGAAGCCTATTACCAAGGCGAACTGCTCCCCGGAAAAACAGCCATGGAAAAAGCCGGCATTCCCGTTCCCGGTTTGCAAGCCCGCGACGGACTTGGAACCATCAACGGCTCCAACGTTTTAACCGCAATGAGTGCAATATTCTTGGTTGATGCCAACAACTGGCTGAAACAAGCTGAAATCGCAGCCGCCATGTCGCTTGAAGCCTTGAAAGCAAACATGAAACCATACACCGCAAAATTACACGAAGTTCGCGGATTTAAAGGTGCCATACGAAGTGCCGAAGCAATCAACAAATTGGTTGCGGGCGGCGATTTGAAAATGGAAAAAGAAAAATGTAAAGTTCAAGATGCTTATTCCATGCGTTCCACACCCCAAGTTATCGGTGCAGCACACGATGCACTGGCATATGCACGCTCGCAGGTAGAAATTGAATTGAACGGCGTGGGCGACAATCCGATTTTCTTTCCCGATGAAAATTTACAACTTTCGGGTGCCAATTTTCAAGGAACACCGGTTGCTTTGCCTATGGATATGGCAGGAATTGCTATCACGATGGTTTCGGTATTGTCCGAACGCCGCATGAATCGACTGAATAATCCTGCATTAAGTGTTGGGCTGCCTGCATTTCTCACAAAAGGAGCAGGTATGTTTTCGGGATTGATGCTCAGCCAATATACAGCTGATATGCAAATAACAGAACAACGAATACTTTCGGCTCCTGCAAGTATTTTGTCAATTCCCGCCGCTGCCGACCAAGAAGATTTTGTGTCGATGGGTATGAATACGGCAATCAAGAATTTCCAAATCTTAGACAATGCCTACGGAATACTCGGCATTGAATTTATGGCAGCAGCTCAGGCACTCGATTTTAGAGAATATAAATTTGGGGCGGGTGTTACCAAAGCAAAAGAAACAATTCGCAAACATGTTGCATTTCTCGAAATCGACCGACCGCTATACGCCGACCATACGACAATGAAAAATTTAGTAAAATCGTGCGAAATATTGAATGAAGTTGAAAAAGAAGTCGGATCTTTGGAATAGACCAACCGATTGTTTTTTTTTGTTGAACATTCTTAGGATTTTTTAAGTTGATTTTACTCAAAATAAAATCAATTTGAAAAATCCTTTTTTCTGCAAATCATATTTTTTTCAACATCTTAATTGAATTTCAAAAAAACGTGTTTTTTTTGTAAATTATTTCTTACTTTTGACGCAAACACCTATCAAATGGAATCTTATTTTTATTTTTTCTTATATAAATTGATATGAATAATCAACAAAAATTAAGTTTCATTTTTTATCTTATTGTATTGATTTTCAATAATAAAATATCATTTTCTCAAAATTTTGAATTATTCGAAAAAGCCGTTTATATTCAAAATCAAGATACATTGCCCTATCGTTTTTTAACTCCCGTTACAATTGCCGATTCCGACTTGGTATTTCCTTTGGTGATATTTCTGCACGGTTCCGGCGAGCGCGGGAACGAAAATGAAAAACAATTGATTCACGGCTCAAAACTCTTTCTTAATCTTGAAAATCGTAAAAATTTTCCGGCTTATGTCATTTTCCCGCAATGCCCCGAAGGTAAACGCTGGGCAGAAGTGGATTGGAAAGCCGACAAACAACTCATGCCCGCGGAACCTTCCGTCCCGATGCGTTTAACAATTGCGATGATTGATTCCTGCATCAAAAAAAATCCGGTGGATACATCCCGAATATACATCATGGGACTTTCGATGGGCGGTTTCGGAACTTGGGATATGATTTCCCGGTTTCCGGATAAATTTGCTGCTGCCGCTCCCATTTGCGGAGGAGGAGACGAAAATCAAGCTCCGAAAATAAAAAACATGCCGATTTGGGCATTTCACGGAGCAATCGACAAAGTAGTTAAAGTACAACGCAGCCGAAACATGATAAACGCCCTGAAAAAAGCCGGCGGAAATCCAAAATATACAGAATATCCAAAAACCGGGCACGACGCTTGGAACAAGGCTTTTGAAGAAAAAGAATTGTTGAAATGGTTGTTTTCCAAACATAAGTAGATAGTAATTAGTAGATAGTAATTAGAAAATACGGTACAAAAATTTCTAATTACTATCTACACTTTTCTAACTACTAATTACTAACTACTAAATACTGTTAAATGAACAAAACACTTTGGCAATTTATCACAATAATACTCATTACTTTCATTCTGTTTTTTGCTTATTCGTTTGCCGATTTTGAAATCAAAGCCGGCGACATCACTTTGCAAAAAGCCGGTTTCAAAGATTTCTTAGAATCCGTTCCCACAGCCAAAGGCAAGGCTTTGAAAAATTTCAAACGCGTGAGTGACACCATCAACGCCGAGAAAGTTGTAACAGATACAACCGCCCAACGGATTCTGCTCATCGGCGATTCGATGCTCGAAGGCTTGATGTTACGATTGAAAGATTACGCCGGACTCAACGGGCACGAATTCAAATCCGTTATTTGGTACAGCTCGCAATCGAAATGGTACGGAAGTTATGACACTCTGAAATATTTTATCCGAACCTACAAACCCACTTATGTAATGTTAGTTTTGGGTGCAAACGAACTTTTTGTTCCGGATATTAAAACAAAACGACTTAAATATGTTAAAAATATTATCAAGGATATGGATACGATTCCTTACGTTTGGGTAGGTCCGCCGAATTGGAAAGACGATACGGGAATCAACGAACTGATTCTCGAAAATGCCGGGAAATCGCACTATTTCCCCTCAAAAAACCTGACTTACAAACGTTTCAAAGACGGAGCACACCCAACGCACGAATCCGCCGCAATTTGGATGGATTCTATTGCCTCGTGGATTCGAACCAAAAGCACTTTCCGCTTCAAAATGGTGCAGCCCACAGAAAAATACAAAGGTTCGCCGAATGCCACATTACTTCAACCACTTAAAGAATAAGTAAATAATTATTAATGGTTAATTATTAATTGTTAATGAAAAAAATTAACAAATGAACATTAACCACTAACCATTAACAACTAACAATTAAAATGGATTTATTTTCAGCCCGTCTTCGAGATATTTTTCTTTACGATTCAACGAGTCCGATACTTTTCAACAGTGGAACGTTTTTTATTTTGTTCCTTTTTTTTATCACAATTTATGCTTTGATTCACAAAAACCGACTTTCGGTTTCATTGTTTGTGATTGCTTTCGGATATTTTTTCTATTACAAATCAAGCGGATTGTACGTTATTTTATTGGCTCTCACCGCAATAACAGATTTTTCGCTGGCACTTGCGATTGACAAAGCCAAGCAACGGAAAAATAAAAAGTTGTTTCTTGTTTTCGGAGTCGTAATCAGTTTGACGGTTCTCGGCTTTTTCAAATATACCAATTTCATACTCGAAAATCTGACCAATTTTGTAAAATATTTGGGTGATTTTCCCGCTGTCGTCCAATTTATAAAATCTTTGAATGGTGATGTTTTCAAGAGTTTTGAAGAAATTGCAAAAAATAATTTTCAACTCACCGATATTTTTCTTCCGATAGGTGTTTCGTTTTTCACATTTCAATCAATCAGTTATATCATAGAAGTTTACCGCGACAAATTGCCGCCGACACGAAACTTTATCGACTACTCATTTTATATCACTTTTTTCCCGCAACTCGTTGCCGGTCCCATTGTTAAAGCAAAACTTTTTCTGCCGCAAATCACAGGAAAAATAAATATTCGCAAAGAAGAAATTTGGGCAGGTTTGTGGTTGATAATGACCGGATTGTTCAAAAAAGCAGTCATTGCCGATTATATTTCGCAATACAACGATTTTGTTTTTTCCGCACCGCAAACCTACACCGGTTACGAAAATTTGATGGCAATTTTAGGTTACACGCTTCAAATTTATTGCGACTTTTCGGGATATTCGGACATGGCAATCGGACTCGGAAAAATCATGGGATTCGATTTGGGAATCAATTTCAACTTTCCATATAAATCATTGAATATTACAGATTTCTGGCGACGTTGGCATATTTCGCTTTCAACCTGGTTGCGCGACTATTTGTATATCAGCATGGGCGGAAATCGCAAAGGAAAATGGAAAACCTACCGAAATTTATTTCTCACCATGTTTTTTGGCGGATTGTGGCACGGAGCCAATTGGAAATTCGTTATTTGGGGCTCGGCACACGGTTTGGCATTGGCAATTCACAAAGCACTGAAATCGGTTCTCGATAAAATTCCCGATATTTTTCCGGTTCGATTTACGGCTTGGTTTCTAACTTTTGCTTTTGTCATTATTCTGTGGATATTTTTCCGAGCAACAGATATTGCAGAAAATTCATCGACCTTTACACTGCCAAATGCCGCAAATTACACCTACATATCGGCAACAACAGCACAAAACGATTCAACAAAAACCGTTCAGGTCTATTTTTTCGATGGCAAAACACCCAAAGATACAGTTACACAAATAGTTGCTTATGCAAAAGCCGATAAAATCCGCGTAAAAAGCAAAATCAACGAAAACGGAGATTTGGAAGTTACAGTGAGCACTATGATAAACGCATACAGAGTCGCTTTAATTATGATGAAAAAAGTAGTAAGCGAAACAAGCATTGATTATGTGATTCCGTTTTGGACAGCTCATCAAACGTGGATGATATTGATGCTCATCGGTTTCCTGATGCACGCCAATCCGACACTTTGGACAGAGAAAATCAAAGAAATTTATGTTCGTTCGCCGTATATCATAAAATTAATTACTTTTGTCATCGTAGTTCAACTCGTGATACAATTTAAAAGTGCAGATGTACAGCCTTTTATTTATTTTCAGTTTTAATAAGTTGTAAGACACAAGTATCAAATCACAAGATTTCAGAAAATACTTTCATTTTCACATTTCCAAATTCTCAAATTTTTACATTTCCCATGAAATTATACACCGACAATATCGTTAAAAAATACGGCAAACGCACAGTTGTTAAAGGAGTAAGTGTAGAAGTGAGTCAAGGTGAAATCGTAGGTCTTTTGGGACCGAACGGTGCGGGAAAAACCACTACTTTCTACATGATGGTCGGCTTAATAAAACCCAACTCGGGCAAAGTATTTTTAGATGATTTGAATATCACTAAATTACCGATGTACAAACGAGCCCAAAAAGGTGTGGGATATTTACCCCAAGAAGCATCGGTTTTCAGAAAACTATCGGTGGAAGATAATATTTTGAGCGTATTGCAAATGACAAAACTCTCGAAAACCAAGCAACGTGCCCGAACAGAGCAATTATTAGATGAATTTGGTTTGACTCGAATCAGAAAAAGTTTAGGCATTCAACTTTCAGGAGGCGAGCGTCGCCGAACCGAAATTGCACGTGCATTGGCAATTGACCCTAAATTTATATTACTCGATGAGCCTTTTGCCGGTGTCGATCCAATTGCAGTGGAAGATATTCAGGCAATTGTGAGGAAACTTGTTAAAAAAAATATAGGTGTTTTAATAACCGACCATAATGTTCACGAAACATTAAGTATCACAAACAGAGCTTATCTTCTTTACGAAGGAAATATTTTAGAAGCAGGCTCGGCAGAAGACTTAGCTAATAATCCGGAGGTACGCGAAAAATATTTGGGTGCAAATTTTGAATTGAGAAAATAAAAAAAGCCTATTCTGTTTAAAAAAGCAAAATCATTCCCAAGTTATTGTTATTTTACAGGCAAATTTTTGTTCTTTGGTATAAAAATCAACCAGGGTTTTTGTGTTTTTGGCTTTCAAAACGCTCAAAGCCCCTTCGACCCAGCCGGCAACACGATGAAATATGAATTTTTCATCTTCCGTAAAATTAAAAAAAAGCAATTCTGTTTTTTTTGAGTTGATTTCAACCGCTTGTATTTGGGCATTGTCGTAGTACGACAGGAAAATTGAACTCGCCCTGCTTATCATAAAACTTGGCGTTGAAATGCGAACGAACACCTTGTAAATGCCTTTCAAAGCTTTTTCGGCACTGTATCTGCCAACTTCATGTGAACCCTTTATCGGGTCGTTGTAAAACAGGTTTCCAATGTGCATTGTGGGAATGATAACACCTTCTTGTAACGGATACCACAAAACGGGCATAACCAGACCTGTCATTATTTTCCTAGTCTCCGCAGGTAAAGTTCCCAACCATTCTTCGTAACGGCTTGGATATTTTTCTTTTACAAAATCGATGGTTTGCTGAACAGACGAGCCCTTTATTTTCATTTTTTTATTATTTTGTTTGATATCGCAGTTATATATTATATTAAACCGATTTGTAAATATTACATAAATTAGTATATTTGTAAAT
>DYMH01000165.1 GCA_020721645.1 Draconibacterium orientale | reverse complement strand
AAATAAAAAAATTGTTTCAAAATATCATTTTAGGTATTATCCGGGATAAGCATAATAAATATTGATATCGTAGTCGGTTTTAAAATACTTTTTTCCACAAATCGCTCCCTTTTTTCTTAAAATTATCGACACCGACTGTTTTTTCCGCTTTTTTGTATTCGCTGTCGATGAGATTCGGAACTCCGTTCAGTGTTTTACCTGCTTCCGATTGGTTCATTGCAAAATACCAATCCAATTCACTCAAATAATCGAAGAAATATTTCAAAACAAGTTGTCCGATAAAAATTTTATCGAAAAAGATATTGAGAGCTTTATCGTTTTCCCTGTCATTCATATATTTTTTTATATCTGCGATACCTTCTTTTTCTTTACTGCCAAGCATTTCACTTTTTTCGAGTTTTTCGAGACAGGCTATTGCTTTTTCGTTTTCACCTTTGTTGATATAAACGTAAGAGCCTGCTATCCATGTAAGTTCGTTGTCTATGCCTAATTTTTCGGCATCGGACAAGAATTTTTCGGAATCCTCAACCAATTTCTGTTTCATTTCTTCTTCGCCGGTTTTGTAGCGAGCGTATGCTCTTAAAAGACAGCTTAATGCGTGAAGTTGGAGTATTTCGGCTTTTTCGGAATCTAATTTTACTTCTTTAAAAAATTTCGCCGAATTTTTATATTCGATTTTCAAATTATCGTTTTCCAAGTAATATATCCCTTGACTGAGTGCTTCATCGGAAAGATAAAACCATTTTTTTTCGATAAAAACAATGCCTTTGAACAGTGCGACAATTGGTTTTATTTCAGTATTTTCCAAATCCGGAACTTGCAAACGCGACAATTCGTACAATTGAAAACTTTCGGGCAATTGTTTCAATGCTTCTGTTAATACGGCAAACACAAGATGTTCTTTTGAATTGTTCCAAGCAATAATATCTTTTATTTTTTTAGTGTTTGTTTTGCCAATATTTCCGATATTATCCAGTATTTCGAGTATTGTAGGTAAATTATCCTCATCGGTGGTTTTAATTTCATTTTATAAATTGTGATAATTTTTTATAATATCAACATATTCGCTCATGCTGAATGTAGTATCGGGATTTGACATTTTTTGAATTTTTTGCAAAAGAAAAACTGTATATCGATTGACGTTTGCATTTTTTGCATCTTTTTTCAACATACCGGCATATAAACTATCTATGTTTTGATAATTTTGATTAATCGGTATCGAACGTAATGAAATTTTAATGCAGCGATAAACAGTTAAGGCAGTATTGTCTTCGAGTTGTTCGTTCATTTCTTTCCGTTCTTTTTCGAGCGGACTTTATTTTGGTGTGCACGAATAAACGAAAAAGAAAATTGTTACAAATGTGAAAATCTGTATTTTTTTCATTGTTTGCAGAAATTAGTAAGTGTTCTACCATAAACTCTGAAAATAAAAAAATGGAACACGGATTAAACTGATTTAACTTATTAACAAAGATTTTTATCAGTTATTATCCGTGTTCCATTTGATAATTAATGGATAGACACATATTAATCCACGTCTAAGCCGGTCAATAATCTTTGGTAAGGCTGTATTTGAAGTGCCGATTGTTTAAGCACTTTTTATTGGAATTTTGCGGTCAACTTTTTTTATTAAACCTTGTAAAACATTTCCGGGTCCTACTTCTGTAAATTCCGAAGCACCGTTGGCAAGCATATTCACAACAGTTTGCGTCCATCGAACGGGAGCTGTAAGCTGGTCAATTAAATTTTTCTTGATGCGTTCGGGTTCTGTTTCGGGTTTTGCCGAAACATTTTGATAAATCGGACAAATGGGTTTTCTAAACGAAGTATTTTCTATTGCTTTTGCTAAATTTTCGCGTGCAGGTTCCATCAGGGGCGAATGAAACGCTCCACCGACACTAAGTTTCAAGGCACGTTTCGCCCCGGCGGCAGTCAATTTTTCTATTGCGATGTCGACTCCGGCAATAGAACCTGAAATAACGATTTGTCCCGGACTGTTGTAATTTGCAGGAACGACCACTTCATCAATTTCTGCACAGATTCGTTCCACATCGGCATCTTCCATGCCGAGAATAGCCGCCATAGTCGATTCCTGCATTTCGCAGGCGTTTTGCATTGCCATGGCTCGCTGTGAAACGAGTTTCAAGCCATCGTCGAACGAAAGTGCACCACAGGCAACGAGTGCCGAAAATTCGCCGAGCGAATGACCGGCTGCCATTTCGGGCTGAAATTCGCTGCCCAAAGTTTTGGCTAATATGACTGAATGCAGAAATATTGCAGGTTGAGTTACTTTGGTTTGTCGCAAATCTTCATCAGTTCCGGAAAACATGAGGTCGGTGATGCGAAATCTGAGTATTTCGTTGGCTCGTTCGAATAATTGCTTTGCTTCTTCAGATTTTTGATATAAATCTGAACCCATTCCTACAAATTGTGCTCCCTGCCCGGGAAATACGTAAGCTTTCATACTAAGTAATGGTTAATGGTTAATGGTTAATGAAGTAATAATTTGATTTTGATAAGAATACGGACATAATATACAAATAAATCTGTCCCATTACTTATTTTGATTTTTGCGTTTTACATTTCGAAGTTTTAATAACTTTGAAGGTTGATGAATATTTCTTGCAAAATTATAAAAAACTGATATTTCGACAATTTTTTTATTCTAATCAAATTATTTTCGTTTCCTTATAAAAATGATTTATTTTCGCAAATTATAGAACAGAACCGAATGATAAAAACATCAATTGAACTCTTTGGAATCCTTATATTAGAACCTGTTACATTAATTACTGATGTTTTTACCGCATGTATGAGTTTGATATTATTTTTTAAATTAAATCGAGAAACGGTAAAATCTTCGGCAAAAAGACTGTGGATTTTGTTTTTTTTTCTTTTCGGATTTTCGACTCTAATTTCGGGTTTTGCTCACGGAATGTACAACTACCTTGGGCATATATCTTTGACCATTGGGTGGGCAATGGGTGTATTTTCTGTATTTTTTATCGAAAATGCAACTTTTATCGGTATCGACAGTAAAAAATATCAAAACGCATTTCGTATTTTTTCAATCATTCAACTTTCTGTTACAATTCTTTTAATATACAGAACACAACTTTTTATTCCTGTTACAATAAGTTCGGCAATTGGCATGTTGCTTATCATTTTACCACTGCGAATTTTTATGCTTGCAAAATACAAAGACGAAAGCAGCCGAAAAATCATTATTGCGATTTTTATTGCTTTTTTATCGGCTGTTGTTCATACTTTCAGGCTTTCTTTACATCAATGGTTCAACCACAAAGACTTGAGCCACATTATTTTATCAATTTCTCTTATCTTCTTTTTTTTGGGTGCACGCAGTGAATTGCTCTCGGAATCATCTTCTAAGACAAAAATAAAATCTGAACTTTTATAAATTTAACATTGATTTGAATCAATGAAGAAACATCTCAACATACAAATTTCGGGCAAAGTGCAGGGTGTCGGATTTCGATTTTTTGTTGCCCAAGAAGCACGGTCGCTCAAAATAACCGGTTTTGTAAAAAACGAAAACAATGGAACCCTCTCGATTGAAGCCGAAGCTTTTCAGGAAATTCTCAGTGTTTTTGAGCAAAAATGCAGAATTGGTCCTGCACGCTCGCATATCGACCGGTTTATTGTTTCGGAAAGTGAACCGGAAAATTATACCTACTTTGAAATCAGATAAAAAAAAACTGAATGCCTAAAAATATCTTTGCGAGTATTTCCAAGCATTCAGTAGGTGATATTATCCCCAACTTTCGACATGAATTTGTCCGAACCCGTCTTTTTTATATTCCAAAAAATTTTGTGTTCCTAAAACATCAAACATCGATTGTACCATTTTAGGATTTCCGCAGAGGAAAATATGTGTATTTTCGGGTGTGGGTTTTATTCCCCATGCTTTTTCCACAACTCCTCCTGCCCACATTTCCTGAACAAAACGCGTATCGCCCCCCCACGGAACGGGTTCTTTGTGTACATCAATAACAGTGGGCAGATATGTAAATCTATCGGCAATACTTTGTAATAACATAAGCTCGGAACTGTAACCCAAGTCCCAAGAATTTGATGCACCGTGAATAACAGCAATTTTTCTGTTTCCGGCACCTAATACATTGGAACGCAACATACTGACATAGGGAGCAACTCCGGTTCCGGTGGCAATTAAAACAACATTATGGTCAGCCGGCACTTGGTCTAAGGTGAACATACCGACAGCTTTTTTCCCTAATTCGATGCGGTCGCCTATATTAAGTGCAAATAATCGAGGTGTCATGGCACCGGAGCGAACCCAAGTAATATAAAATTCGATAAATTGCTTTGAAATCGAAGAAGATGCGATAGAATAGACACGTTTTATCATTTTATCGGGTGCCATTTGCTCATAATCAGGCTCGGAACCTTCGGCACGCGGAGCTGAAGCCGGCAGTGCCAAGGCTGCAAACTGTCCGGGTGTAAAGTCGGGCAAAGCCCAACCATCTGGGACAATACGAAATATTTTCATGCTCGGCGATACTTGTATCACCTGTGTTACGATACTGTTGAGTTGTTCCATTGTCTTTTGAACTTTATTTATTTTTTATATTATATTTTTCGTTTTGCAAAATTATATTTTTTAACGGAACAAAAAAAGAATTGAAATCGCTTTTGTTTATATATTAAGCGAGAATTGTCATTCTACTTATTTTCCCAAAAGTTCACAGTAAATTTGCTTTCACTATACAAAAAGCACCTTTTATCTAAGAATAAAAGGTGCTTTTTGTTTGATTTTTGTATTAAAATCCGATTGCAGGTAAGGTAAGTGCATCGGTCGGATATGTTTTAATACCGACAATGACATCATTGAAATCACGGTCGCTGTTGGCGTGTGTTGCAGGAATATCTTCAAAAGCCAAACCGAGCATTTGACAGGTTTCATTCATAAAAAATACAGATTGCGGTTTTCCGGCAACGTTATATTTATCAAGCGAATAGACCTGAAAATGTCCTTGTGTTTGAACATTGTTTCTCCAACCATTGGAATACATCATAAATCCGATGGCAGTATTTGCCGGGAAAACACCCAAGGAAACGGTGTGTCCGAGGAGCATGCTTCCGCCTGAATTTATTTTGGATGCATTCGGGAAAATTATCGTAACATCGAGGTCTTTGGGGTCTGTCGGCGGATTGTTGATATCATACACAAAATATCCCAAAGAATTTCGATACGATGCCCCTTCTGACAAAAAAGTAATTTTAACTTCGGCATTTTTATTCAAATAGAGATATTGCGGTCGGGGATATGTAAAAAATTCGGGGTGATAAACCATTGCATCTCTTCTTTCGTAAAATAACTGAGGTATTTCGGCTAATATATCACTGCAAACATCTTCCCATACGACACACGATGGCAATCCGTTTTCATCGGGAGGACACTCATCGCCGATGATTGTTGTTTGTTTTGCAAGAATTTTTATTCCGTCTTTCCCATTGGCAATGATAATAAAACGGTCATCGGCGGCAACGAAATTTGTGGATTTATTAAATTCGTAAATTCCAAGAACGCTTAATTGATTAGTCTGTATGTTATCGGTGGGTAGTGTTGCAACATACAAACCGGCACTTCCGTTGGCGATTAAAATGAAATCGTCTAAAAGATTTACAGCGTTTGTTGTTCCGTTTACGGGTTTTGGCAGAGTGTAAACAGCATCGGAATTTTGAGAATAAATATCAAATATTTTCAAGCCCATATCGCCCATGGCAACATAACATAATCCGTTTTTGAGCCGAATGGTAGATTTGCCTCGATAATCCGGGATATCGGAATCGTTTCCGGGATAAAAATAATTGCCGATACTTAAATTGTTTTGAAAGTAGGGGCCTTCGACTTTGCCGGAGTGTAAATACGCATTGGGTGATGCCTGAAACCAAACAATGTTGCTTCCGTTTGCGGTGCCATCGATATCAATGTATTTTGCATTTTGAAAAAGACTTGTTTCAACAAATTCGAGGGTTTCTTTATTTAAGATAAAAGCTCCGCCGGCTGTGGCTCCTGTGGTAACAAAAATTTTATCATCGGATACTTTTACGCCGTTTGCCGAAGCTCCCGGCAATACAACTTCTTTGTAATCAAAATATTGTGATGCGGGATTGAATAATCCGTTTTCGAGTGTTATTTGGGTGAGTAGGGCTCCTTTTTTATATGAACTTCCGGCAAGATAGAGTTTTTTTAATGTTTTACCGCCTACCACTGTAGATTCATGGTCAATTGCCAGGGCATTGATGTCATCGAATGCGTAAAACATTCGAGATGCAACAGACGGAAAACTTGGGTCGGAAAGGTCGATAATTTCTAAGCCGCCGCCAAAAGGATTCCCTTGTGTATGATAGCTGACATAAGCATATCTGCCATCGATAACAACGTGTGTGGCACTGAATTCTTCACTTGGCGTAGGCAGTTCAGCAACCAATAAATAATCGAGGGATTTGTTGGTAATAATTGTACTTTTTTGCCCGGATTTTTCGCCTGTAACCGGAACAACGAAACCAACGGGCTCGTTGAAGTGTAACATTCTGTTGTTTGCAGTACTTGCATCGTTGGGAAACGATAAGTCGCCCAAGTTTAAGGATTTTGAATTATCTTTATTATCATTTTTACAGCCAACAAAGAATATCAGAAGGCTTAATGATAATAAAAAAATTGAGTAGATTTTTTTCATGGATAATTTAGTTTGGTTAAAAGATATTTCGATTTGGTTAATTTTGTCTTTGTAATCAATGTTTTACACGTAGGTCATTTTTTTGTGAACAGCACCTGTTTCTTGAATATCAAATTCAGTAAAACAAGGATTTAGCACAAAAAAAGTGAGCGATTCAAATATATAGATTTAATTATAAAAAAAAATATTTTTTTTTATTTTCCGATGAACTTCTGTAAGGATATTTCACCGGGTTTAGTTTCATATGAAACAGGGACATTTTTATTAATTGATTTTTTCGAGACAATTATAAAAATTTTTAGACTTATTTACTTAACCAATACACTCAAATCAAGGGACTATAGAAGTTTGA
>DYMH01000164.1 GCA_020721645.1 Draconibacterium orientale | reverse complement strand
AAAGAAAATTCTACATTTGTTTTTTCGAGCAAACGGACACTATGGATTTAACACAACAGGAAATAGACACATTTATTCGGGTACTCAGCGAACATTCCGACTACGATTTCAGCAATTATTCAGTGAAATCTTTCACACGACGTGTCGAAAAAATTGTGCAGGACAATCAAATTTCGCTTCCCGCACTTTTGGAAAAATTAAAAAATAACCGTAATTTTTTAGAACAAACCGTCAAAGACATAACTGTTAATACAACCGAAATTTTTCGAGACCCCGAAATTTGGCAAACAATTCGTAAAGACATCATTACCAGATACAAAGACGAACCTTTCATCAACATTTGGCACGCCGGAGCTTCAACAGGACAAGAAGTTTTTTCGATGTTGATTCTGTTGAAAGAAGCCGGCTTATTCGACAAAGCGAATGTTTACGCCACCGATTTGAATCTCGATGTTTTAGAAGTCGCAAAATCCGGAAAATATAAATATCGCGAAATCGATGAATACATAAACAATTACACCTCAGCTTTTTCGGATACCGCCGAACCTCCGATGAAAGATTACATTGAAATTTCGAGGCTTAAAAGTTTGATAAAAGTAAAATCTGCATTAACCGAAAAACCGCATTTCGCCAAGCACGATTTAACAAGCTGCGAAAATCCTTTCGGCATTAACTTTCACATCATTTTTTGCAGAAATGTATTAATTTATTTTAACCACGACCTACAAAATTCGATTTTCAAATTTTTTCACGACAATTTGAAAGAAAACGGAACTCTGATAATTGGTCGGCACGAAGGAATTTTGGGCGAAATTTCTGCAAAATACGACAAACACGGGACAATTTATTTCAAGAAAAATTAAATTTTCATCATCATTTAAGCTCTGTCGATAAAATTGTGAAAAGTATTTCGATTACCGGCATTTTTCTTGCAAAGTATATTTTTACAAAAAACGAATGCCCGTTTTCGTCCGGTAAACATGAAAATTTATTTCCTTCTTATCATCTCAATAATTACTCCGAGCTTTGTGAACTCACAAGAATTATCTGCGGATTTTACAACAGATTCGGGGATTATTGAATTTTGTGCCGGCGATACCGTAGAATTTCTTAATCTTTCGACCGGATACACGGGTTTGAAATGGATTTTCGGCGATGGTTACGAAACTTATTTCAACAATCCGAAACACATCTACTCCCTTGGGGGCAATTTTAAAGTTTCTTTGGCAGTTTTCGATGCCTCGGGAAATTCGGATACCGCAAATCTGTTTTTAATCATACACGACCGACCAACTCTCCAAATTTCGCCGGAAACAACTGACACTTTGCTCAATTTCGGTCAAAGTATCGAATTTTCGGCACAAGGAAATTATTCATCACTACTATGGACAACCGGAAGTACCGAAGCATCAATTACAGTAACCGTTTCGGGGATTTATTCGCTGGCAGCAGTGGGCGAATTTGGCTGCACAGCCGGAAAAACAATTCATGTTACCGTAAGTCCCGAATCCGATACCGAATCGGCTGAAATCCTTGTATTAAATAATATATTAACACCAAACGGAGATAGCTTTAACGATTTCTTATTTTTTAAAGAAATCGAGAAATACGAATTTCCATTAGAACTCACAATTTACAACTCACTTGGCAAGCTTGTTTTTTCGACCAATAATTATCAAAATAATTGGAACGGGAAACTCTCGAACGGCTCAGATTTACAGGTCGGAACATATTTTTACATTGTCAAATCTAAAAACCATAAAACAGGAACAGGATTTGTTGATTTGGTTTATTAAGCTATTTTAATTGGTTGATTTTTTGATGTGCTGAAATGCTAATTTCTTTTGATATCAAATATTTAAACAATTTATAAATTATGACTGCGTGCAATATAACAAACCAAATCCGATAACCTGCAAAAAAAATCGTTGAAATTCATTTTATGATTAAATATTATATTAAAATAGTATTATTTTTATTGATTTCGATACTTTTTTCGATAGAGAAAAATCTTTTTGCACAAGAATTTATATCCTATTTTTCGATGCAGTACGATAAAATTATGGTGTCGCCTTCGTTTGCCGGATACCGAGAATCGCCGGAATTATACGCATCATTTTACCGACAATGGACAGGAATAGAAGGCTCGCCGACCGCAGCAAGTTTGTCGTTTAACACACCACTCTCGAAAAAAATGGGTTTCGGACTGGCAATTTCTAATTTTCGTTCAGGCAATTTCAGACAATTTCAAGCCCAAGCCATGTACGCATACAAAATCAAGCTAAAAAAAAATCTTCTGCTTATTTTTGGTTTCGATGCCGCAATTCTCAAAACACAAATGGATTTATCTCATATTATTTCGCAAGGCAACGACCCGATTTTACAAAATTCATCGGGTCTCGGAGCTTTGTTTTTTAATGCAGGCGGCTCGATATTACTTCAACACAAAACGGCACTTTTCGGAATTTCTGTTCCTTCAACTCTTGCAACCGAAGCCAAAATCAGCGGAACGCCTTACAGTTATTCCCAAAACAGAGAATTTATAATTCACGGCTCTTACAATTACAAAATTACCGGTAATTACTCATTAGAACCTGCACTCATTTATACCTTCAAAAACAAACTTCTTTCCGATAATTCAATGATTCAAATCTCTTTAGACTTAAATTATATGAAAAAATTTGATTTGGGATTTGGATATAAAATTAACAACGGATATTCGCTATTTACAGGCATCGATTTACGAAACAATATCAACTTACAATACGTTTACGAATTTGGCGGAAATGCACTCAATTCGTCATCACTTGGCACACATCGCATCATTTTTTGTTTCAAATTGATAAAGAAAAAAACACAAAACGAACCATATATTATTCCGAAAATCGAAGAAAACACAAATTTTACAACAAATCCAATTGATAATTCCGAAATTGAGATTCTTCATGCCGAAAATGAACGTATTCGCAAAGAAAGCAATCGGATATTGAGCCAACACGAACGCCGAATTGAGGAATTGGAGAAAAAATTAGCCGACCTTCAAAAAAACCAATCACAAACGATTCATGAAAAATGGGAAGCACCTTTCGATTTACAAAATATTAAATTCGGACCGAACAGCGACAAATTATATTCATCGTCATTTCCGGAGCTCAATAAAATTGTGAATCTTATGGTAAAAGACCCCACTGCGGAAGTTCAATTTTCGGCATATAACAACGAAGAATTTTCTGCCGGATACAATCTGTTTTTATCCGAAAAAAGGGCTAAAGCCCTATCCAACTATTTGATAAACAGAGGCATAAGCCCAAACAGGATAAAAACCGAAGGAAAGGGGTGTGAAAATATCGGAATGAGTGCAAATGCTCCAAACCGAATTGAAATTCGAATTAAAAAAAAGTGAATTAGGACAACATATTTTGGCAAAAAACAATATCAAATGCTACAAATATCAAAAAAAATAAAAGTCGGTTTTTCAATAGTCATCACATTTTATTTGTGCGGAAATACAATCCGAAGCCAAGCTCAAACACTCAATACGGGGGCTACGTTTTCGGGTCAAACAGCCAATTATGTCTTTGGAATTATCGGCAATATCGGACCGAAACCTTCAAAAAATTTAGTCCCGGACTTATTTGTTTCAGACAAAATCAATCTAAAGAAATCAACGAATACCGCCGATGACATTAAAATCGCCCTATTCCCGAATCCTGTATCAACACTTCTGCATGTTGAAATTTCGGAAATATCCGAAAATGAGAAAATTTCGATACGCATTTACGACTTTTCAGGTCAAAAAATTTATACTAACAGTGAAGAAAACAAAAAGTTTGAACTCGATTTTTCCAAACTTAAATCCGGAATCTATTTTCTTGAAATTAAAAGCAATGTATCGAATAAAATAAGCAAGATATTTAAAATAGTAAAATTAGAGGACGAAAATCATTTTTAAATCTTGTAATAAATTGATAAATTTGGAATATGTAATTCGTTATATCCTAAATCCAAACCAAAAATCGACACCATGAAAATCGTACAATATATTTTTGCTGTTTTTTATATTTTAATATCAGGCTTATTTCCAACTTTTGCCCAACAAATACCTCAATCGTTCAGTTATCAGGCTATTGCCAAAAGCGATGAGGGCATTCCCATTGCCGACAAGCAAATTCTTGTCGAAATAAGCATCATAAAAGGCTCGGAAAACGGCAGCATAGCATATCGCGAAATTCAACAACCAATTACAGATTCTTATGGACTTTTCGGTCTGAATATCGGCGAAGGAACCCCGACTTTCGACGGTGCGACCACAAATTTTTCGTTGCTTGTTTGGACCGATGATGCCTACTTCTTAAAAATCAGAATCGATTTCAACCAAGGAACACCTCTGAACGGCTTGGTGGATATGGGAACTGTTAAATTGCAATCTGTACCCTACGCATTGGCAGCAAAAAATGCTGTTTTTGCCGACCGGCTGTCGAACCCCGTCCAATTAAAATTGACAGAATTGAACGATGTCGGTATCAATACGCCAAACGACCAAGATGTAATCCGCTGGAACACAGCACTTTCAAAATGGGAAGCTGCTCCTGCCAACGGAACAGCAGGCGAATTTTTACGTGCCGACGGCTCTTCGGATTTAACGGGCGATTGGACCATTTCGAGCCACAACATACAACTCACATCAGGCAATTTTACTTTGGCAAACGGAATTTTAACAACCGATACTTTACGTTTTTCTGCCGGACAAAAAATTGCCGCAGTTTCCACCGACGGGAGCCTTACTTTAAATTCGGATTTTGAAATTCCGACCGTAAAAGCCGTAAAAACGTATGTCGATTCAAATACCGGAACCGGCGTTTGGCAAAGCGACCCCGATTATCTATATTACAACGGCACAAAAAACGTGGGAATAGGCACCAACACGCCGATTCAAAAATTTCATGTTCATTTGAACAGCCAGCAAAACATACTTTTTGAAGGACCTTTCGGAGGCGAAACAGCCGATTTGGGTGCCGGCACACGAATGACATTTTCCGCATCGAAATCAGCTTTTCGTGCAGGTACTATTCAAACACAAGCCGATTGGTGGAATAATTCCAATATCGGAACATATTCAACAGCTTTCGGTTTAGACAACAAAGCCTCCGGCTCATACTCACTGGCAGGCGGCTTGGGAAACCAGGCAACAGGTGCCTACTCAATGGTTTGGGGGCGAAATAATATTGCCGGCAACGCAGGTGCCACTGCATTTGGCTTTGCAAATTCGGCAGGAGGTCTATATTCATTGACTTCCGGGCAAAACAACACCTCTCTCGGAAACTCATCTAACGCTTTTGGTTTCTACACCGTAACAAACACATATCTCGAAACAGCTTTCGGACGCTACAACAAATCTCTGGGTTCATCGTCTTCCGGCTGGACCGAAACGGAATCAATTTTTGAAATAGGCAACGGCACAAGCGAATCGACACGCTCAAATGCAGTCCTTGTGCTGAAAAACGGAAATACAGGCATCGGTTTGGGAACAAACGCACCGCAATCTCTTTTTGAAGTAGGGATTGCAGGCGACGGAAGCTATGCTCGTGCCAATGCGTGGAACACATTTTCAGACGAACGCTTGAAAACAAAAATAACAAAAATAGAAAATGCCATTTTAATACTCGATTCTCTGAACGGTTACTATTATTTTTGGAAAAATGATGCCGACAAATCACGGCAAATTGGTGTCATTGCACAGGAAGTTGAAAAAGTACTTCCCGAAATTGTTAAACAAGATACAAAGGGAAATAAATCAGTTGATTATGCAAAACTGACAGCTGTTTTAATTGAAGCCGTTAAAGAACAACAAACAGAAATAAAATATCTAACAAATCAAAATAAAGAACTGACAGAGAAAAATTGTTCTTTCGAAGCACGCTTGGAAGATATCGAAAAATACATCAAAGCCGCAGCAAATCTGAATATGAACAAATAGTTTGTCAATAAAACAACGTTGAAAATTACTAAATTTAATTCGGCAAATCTAATTTCAAAGTGGTATTTTTGTAAGATTTATATTGATTTTTTCCATAGGTATTACAACGAGCCAAACGGTCGAAAGCATCGAAAAATCCAACGATTCCGTGTTTTTTAATAGTTTGAACCGCATATTCCGAACACGAAGGATAAAACATACAATGCCCCGAATCCTGAGAAGAAATATATTTCTTATAAAAAACGAAAAGATTCCCTAAAAAAGTTACCTGTTCCGAAAACGCATAATGCACGTGTTCAATTTCGGGCTGAAAAAGATTTCGATACATTTCGGCTTCATTTTTTATTTGTGCTTTGGCAAATTCAACGGTCAAAATCAGGAAAAATGTAAAGATTATCGTCTTCAAAATTATTAATTTTAATATTTTCAAGTGTTGTTTTTTCATACGACTCCCGATTGTTTATTATTCTGATTTTAAAAATTTCTGTCGGCACGGCAAGTCCGTTTTCAATGATATATTTGTTGAAGAAAATTTTCAGGTAAATTTCAGCTTTTTGCGAAAAAAAAACAAGTCCGAAAAGTTGATTATTTTTTCGTGAAATTAATATTTTCGGACAATCGGATTTATCAGCATTTTTAGGCAACCATTCTAAAACAGTCAAACTGTCTTCCCTGCGGACATTCCTGAGTTCGTACCCCTGAGATTGAAGTCCGAAAGTATTCAATTGATTGTTTAATATCAATAAAAAAATATTCTGCTCTATGTCCTGCGGTAATTTCAGTTTCTCATTTTTTTTATTCTCCAAAATTTTTAAAATAAAAGAATCGGTTTGCAACCACATTTCTGCATTTGGAAATTGAATCCGATAGACCGTCCGATTTGCCTGAGCATCGCAAAAAACGGAGCCCACAGTTAATTGCAGCGTGCTGTCGAAATTCAACGTTTTTATCGAAAAATCGCACTGAAAACGATAATTTTCCTGCGAAAATAGGTTTGAAGAAAAACAAACCAAACACGTTAAAATTAAAATTTTAAACATCATTTTTTATATATCCTGTCGCCTGACCATCAAATTAATTTTTTCTGTTGAAAGTCTAAATTTATGAATGTTTCTTGAATATTTAGGG
>DYMH01000163.1 GCA_020721645.1 Draconibacterium orientale | reverse complement strand
TAATCAGTGTTTTCTGCAAAAATAAATATTATTTATGTAATTAAGTCTAAATATTTTTTTTGAATGTGATTTGTCAAACCATTCTATTTGTTTAACAGCCGCAATATTGATTACTTTTATTGATGTATCAACTTTTATCTCAATTTTTTGGTTTTTTAAATCATATTTTAGCCAATAATTTTGAATTGATTCGCCTGAAAAAAGATAAATATCACCATAATTCCATTCATCGTTATAATAAACCGAGCCCATAGTAGTACTTGGTTTCGACTTTACTTCCATAAAACTCATCGCTCCGCCGGAGCTAAAAACAACGATGCTACCTGCATTGCCGGAAACTTGTGCCGACACATGTATTGAAATAATACAAAAGAGTGCAAAAATTATTTTTTTCATCTTGATATTTTTTATTTTATTGATATTTAACAGATTATTTATTCTTTAAATTCATTTTTTAAGTGAATCACAATTCTTTTTATAGATTTCCATTTTACGGTAAAATTCTTGTCCAAATTTTTTGATTAACGGCTCTTTTAAAAACTGAAAAACGGCGATATTTTCACCATCACCCTTAATTAATGCTGCTTTGCAAATATCCCATTCATCGTAATTAACAGCGGTTACATTTGGAAAATGTTTCACTCTGATAGGATACAAATAACAGGATATTGGTTTCCTGAATTTTATTTTTTTTTCCAAATATGCCTTCTCAATGGCACAAAATGCAATGCCGTGTTCATCGAAAATGGTATAAGCACATTCTTTGCCATCGATTAAAGGTGTTGTGAGGTCAAATTGGAAATCGGACACATATTTTCCTTGTTCTTCAACCGCAGCAACACCTGCGGCTTGCATATACGGTTTTATTTTATCGAAAATCTCGTCCAAAATATCACATTCTTCAATTTCCAAAGGAGCTCCCAAATCGCCGGCTACGCAGCAATTGCCTTTACAAGTTGGCAAATCGCAACAAAATTTGGTTTCAAAAACCGAATCCGAAATCAAAACATCGTCTATTTGAACCATTAGATAAGTATTTTTCCTGTCATTTCTTTTGGAATATCCAAGCCCATGATTTTCATAATTGTAGGGGCAACATCAGCCAAAATACCGTTTTCGATTTTCGAGTAGCGTTTATCAACCAAAATACAGGGAACAGGATTCATTGAATGTGCTGTGTTGGGCGAACCATCGGCATTTACTGCATTATCGGCATTGCCGTGGTCGGCAATAATGACAACGGAATAATCGTTGGCTTTGGCTGTTTCCACAACTTTTTCGACACATTGGTCGATTGTATTCACTGCTTTCAGAATTGCCTCGTAGATACCTGTATGCCCCACCATGTCGCCGTTGGCGAAATTCAGACAAACGAAATCAAATTTTTGTTCTTTCAACTGTGCTGTCAAAGCATCGGCAACGAGAAATGCACTCATTTCGGGCTGCAAATCGTAGGTTGCAACTTTGGGCGATGGGATTAAAATGCGTTCTTCACCTTCGTATGTGTCTTCGCGTCCGCCGGAGAAAAAGAAGGTAACGTGTGCAAATTTTTCGGTTTCGGCAATACGTAACTGTTTTTTACCGGCTTTGGCAAGGGTTTCGCCCAGAGTATTTTGAACATTGTCTTTGTCGTAAACAATATGCACGTTTTTGAATTTATCATCGTAAGGTGTCATGGTCAAATAGTGAAGCGGCATGGCTTTCATGCCAAATTCGGGCATATCGGTTTGACTTAGAACGGTTGTGATTTCTCGCACCCGGTCCGAACGGTAATTGAAACAAAAAACGACATCATTTTCTTGAATTTTCCCGATAGGACTTTCGTTGTTATCCATTACAACAATCGGTTTTATAAATTCATCGGTTATTTGATTATCATAAGAAGCCTGAATTGCGTCCAAAACATTTTTCGATTTTTCGCCCAATCCATTGACCATTAAATCATAACCGACTTTTACGCGTTCCCAGCGTTTATCTCTGTCCATGGTATAATATCTGCCTACTAATGAAGCGATTTTTGCATTTGTTGTTTTCAGGTGATTTTGAAGGTTACGAACAAAGCCCAATCCACTTTTGGGGTCGGTGTCTCTGCCATCGGTAATGGCGTGTATGTAAACTTTTTCAAGTCCAAATTCTTTGGTTAAATCACACAATTTGTAGAGATGTAAATCGGACGAATGCACACCGCCGTCGGAAACCAAACCGATAAAATGAACGGCTCGATTTTCCTTTTTTGCATACGATAAAGCTTCGTCGATGACCGGATTTTGTGAAATCGTGTTTTCGCGAATGTCTTTATTGATTTTCACTAAGTCTTGATATATAATACGTCCGGCACCGATATTCATGTGTCCAACTTCTGAATTTCCCATTTGTCCGCCGGGCAAGCCCACGTTTTCGCCGTCGGTTCGCAGTTGAGAGTGTGGATATTCTTTGAACAATTGGTCTAAATACGGAGTTTTGCCGTTGAAAATAACGTCTGCTTTATCGTGTTTACCGATTCCCCAGCCGTCGAGTATCATAAGAAGTGCCTTTTTCATCTGTTTATATTTTGTTTCGATTTTTTACCGATTCATATTTCGCAGAAACGGTAGTATGAATTAAAATTTTGCAAATTTATCTTTTTAAATGATGAATGACAATATTTTTGATTAGAAAAATCAAACGCAAAAAATCCCGAAGTTTTATGACCTTCGGGATTTTTCTAATTTTTCGAGTTCGATTATCGAATCAAGTATTTCTATATCAAATGCTTGCTAAAATTTATAATGAATTCCTCCAAAAACAACTAAAAGCGGTTGTGGTGCCCGCGGCTGTATCCAAATAGATTCGGCATAAGGAGCTGCTCCGTAATGTTTTGTATTCGCAAGGTTTTCTCCGCTTATCGAAATAGAAAGCGATTTTGTGATATTAAATCCTGCGTTGGCGTATAAAATAACGGCTCCGGGTATTTTACCGCCGGCTTGTGCCATGCCTGTTCCGTAGAGTGAATTGGTTGGTGAGGGCTGAATATCGCTGAAATATCTCACGGAAACCGAACCGTAAAAACGTTTTCCGTTGTACGAAAGATTTGCATTGAGTTTGTTTTGCGAAACTTTAGGCAGATCGGAATTGTCGTCATTATCTTTTCCTGCAACATAAGAATAAGCCAAATTTACTCTGAAAGCACCGTATTGTGCATTAAATTCTATCTCGGAGCCTTGACTGTACATTGAACCCAGATTGGCGTTGATTTCCACGAATCCGGTATTGGAACTTTCGCCGATTAACTCGCGATACGGATTGTAATAAGGATAATCTCCGGCTTGTGCAGCGGCTGGGACGGGACGGATAACATCCGTCATTTCGTTTCGGAAAACACTGACAGAGAGTGAAATATAATCATTGATAAAATAACTGCCGCTCAACTCCATGGTTTGGATTTTTTCGGGCTTGATATTTTCGTTCGGAATGTGCATGGCAAAAGGATTTGCCCAATTTTCCCAACGATAATAATTTGAAGGCTGAATGTATGCAGTGCCATATAATCCTTTTACGGAAAGGCTCTTTATCGGGGTAAAAACCAAGCCTGCTCGAGGGTTTACGGTCGAACCGTAGATGGTGTTGTAATCGTAGCGAGCACCGAGAGTAACAGAAAGCGATTTAAAGATTTTATATTGTGTCTGCAAAAATGAGCCGAAATTGGTGTAATTTCTTTCGCCGAAAATGGAATCGGTTAAACCAATTTTACCGAATACGTTTCCGTTATCATCGACAAAAGCCGATAAATCATCTTCCAAATCTCCGCCCGGAGAATAGGGTCCGTTGATAAGATTTTGGGTTTTGGGGAAGGATTTAACATCGGCATAAGAAATTCCGACAATGAACGACAATTTTTCGGAGATTGTCCACGAGTTTTGTATCAATCCTTGTATGTAGGACGAATAAGCATATTTGAATTGTTGTTGGGCATCGGTCGAATTTCCGTTGACGATTGTAAAATTTGTTGTCGGATTGACGGTGTAATCGCCGACAGTAAGTGTGGCACTCAAATCTATTTTTTCGTTCGAGACAATATCATATTTGGCATAGATGTGTCGAATGTCCTGACTCCAAATATCTTTCGATGTGTAGGCGTAATTTGCGGGGATTGTAGAAAGAACCTGCGATTCGTATTCGTGTTGCCAATCGCCGCCGAGTGTAAGTTTTTTGTATTTCACTTTGGTAAACAAATTCCAATTTTTGATAGGATATGTTTTATCTTCCTTGCCCAAAAGTCCGGAATAATTGCCAACGTTTCCGTAATCCAAAGGGTCGGTATAATCTTCGTGGAGTTTGTAGTCTTGCCCGTAATAAATACGTCCGCCGAGAATAAAATCGGTGTTTTCGGATACTTTTTGTCCAAATGTCATATCCGCAATGTACGAGTTGGTTGATGCGTAACCGGTGTTAATTTCCAAACCGTTGATATCGCCGCCGTCTTTGGTAATCAGGTTGATGACACCGGCGTAGGCATCGGCACCGTAGAGAGCAGATGACGGACCGTAAACGATTTCGATGCGTTTATAGATATTCAGCGGAATGTTATTGCCGAAAATGAAACGTTCGCCGGTAATTGGATTTTGCATTTGCCCGTCTTGCAGAATCAGGAGTTTTTGATTCCCCAAAACGCCGCGCATGGTAACCAATGTGCGGATTTCACCCTGTACGCAATACGATACATCGGTTCCGGGAATTGCACGAAAAACGTCTTTTAAATCCTTCCAACCGAAAAGTTTAATTTGTTCTTCGGTAATAACACGAACGGTGGCGGGTGCGTCCGAAATCTTTTCGCCTTTTTTACTGGCAGTAACGACTTCAACATTCATCAGTTGTTCGAGCGATAAATCTATGTAATCGTTTGTGGTGTCGATTTGTGCTGATAGGTCGAAACTTAAAAAAATTCCGAGAATACATAGGAGGATTAGTTTTTTCATAAGTGGTTTGTTTAGTTAATTAATTTTGGCGGTTTTACTTAATTCTTTCTGAAAACAGAAGGCAGTTTTAGATATATTTTTTGTACTTTTTCATGGGAAGGTAATAAATATTTGAGAAAAAAACGAATTTTTTCTCAAATATAAACTAAAAAGATAAAACTAAAAAAAATATAAAACAAAAATGGCTGCCTTTAAAGACAGCCATTTGATATTTACAATTTTTTGTTGATAATTTTAAAAATGAAACAACAGATAAAAATTGATTGAAGGATTGTTCATTCCCAGATGGAAACTACGGTCGCTTGGGTAATCTAATATTTTTTGTTCCTGAACCGAAGCTCCGTTCCAATATTCTTCGGAGTGAGTTCTTTGATTATACTTTGTATAAGATGCACCCCAAGACAGTTCGGAACCCAAACAAATATTGGGCATAAAGAAATATTCGACGCCTAAAAACAAATCGCCTCCAAAACCCATTCCGTTTGAACCTAAGGAAGAAATCGTTCTTCGGGAAGCGTTTCCGTAAAAATAGGTTGTCGGTGTTGTATTAATATCGGAAAATGGATTGCCGTATGAATACGTGTCGGTTGTTTCGAAAATACTAAAAGCAACATCTGCTCCGTAAATCCCTACCAAACGCCCTTTTACGCGATGTTTTTCGTAACCCAAACCCAAAGCATAGTTGGAGGATTTATAGAGGTCTTGGTCGGTTGTTTTTGCATTAATATCCAAAGGATTGGCATAGATTGCAGCATCATTTTGAACGTAATATGTGTTGGTGGTATTGGTATTTTGAGCACGGAAAATGACTCTTAAAGCCGCATCATCAGCCAAAAAATATTTCAAAAGCAATGATTGTGAATCACCCAAAAAGTCGTTTCCATTGAAACTGTTTGTGCCGGAAGAGCTCGCAAAATTTCCCAAGTAATTCATAAAGGGTACCAAATCGATACCTATGGCGATATCGCCGGATTGGGGCAATATGGCTTCTCCTTTTTTGTTTAAAAGTGTCGGTTGATTTTCATTGACAACTTGAACATCGTTCGTAACCGTAACGTCTTCTTGTGAAAAACCACTCACGCTTAAAACAAATAAAGAAATTAAACTGACTAATATTTTTTTCATGTGTTTATATTTTATTTTTGCTTCATGGAAGTCCACGTTTTGGAAATTTCCAGCATGTAACTTGCTTTGTCGCTTATAATCATGCACTTTTATGTTTTGCCAAAATCATGGACGTTTCATTATTTTCTAATTTAATTTTAGTAATGTATTTATTGAATGCTTATTATTTTGAAGGAATAAAAACATCACTGTAAGAATAAAAATAATCACCTGTTAATTCGGTTCCTTCGTGTGATATTGTTTCCGATACATCGGACATGTGATATATTTTGCGTTCTGTTCCGTTGGCAACGTATTTCGATGTAGCAACGTCCCATTTTGCTTGGGTTTGGTCTGCCTGAAAATCGCTGAAACTAACTGTAACATTTACAGCTCCGATAGGGCTTACAGGGATTGCAACTGAATACGTTCCATCGCTTCCTACGGTTGTTGAATACATTTTAAAACCGCTTGCAGAACTTAAATAATAGTTGTTATAAACTTTAAAATACATGGTGGTTCCCGATGGTACATTTTGATAATTGTAATCGTTCATAAAATCGACCATGTTCAATATTGCATAAACATGACCTGTGAGTGTGCAGGTTTTTGTTTGGTCAATAACCAAAGCATCGGCTGTTTCGTTTTTTTTACAACTGCTCATAACGAGTAATAAAGCCATTGCCGATAAACCAACGAAGGATAAAATTCTTTTTTTCATTTTTTGTGTTTTTTAGTTAATATTAATTGTACAAAAATAAAGATTATTAAGAAAAATTAAAAAAAATTTGACCAATTAATCTATTCATTGGATAGAAATAAATAGAATATGAATAACCGCAACAATTATCTTTCAACAAATATGTGAATACTATATTATTACGTATTAAATGTAAAATTATATAACTTTTATTGAATTATCGATATTGATGACGAATCTATTTTATTTCGTTGTTTTTTATTTTTTGCCACACCCAATAAACAGGAATTCCGCACAAAACAATAATTAGAGTCCGTCCATAAAGTCAACGTTTTTCGGGATTTTTATCCCGAAA
>DYMH01000035.1 GCA_020721645.1 Draconibacterium orientale | reverse complement strand
ATAATCAGTGTTTTCTGCAAAAATAAATATTATTTATGTAATTAAGTCTAAAAAAAAAATCTTTTACAAGTAAAAAATTTATAATTTAGCATTTCATTTAACAAAATTTATTTTCCATGAAAAATATTATTTTAGTATTGATTTTCGTTTCCGGGATTCTGTTTTCGGCAAGTGCTCAAAAATTCAAATACGGACATATCAATGGCTCCGTAGTTTTTAACGAAATTTCGGATGTTAAAAAAGCCGATACGGTTTTAAAGAATTTTACGGCTCAATTTGAAGAGCAAATAAAAAAAATGAGTACGGAATACGAACAAAAAGTTAAAAACTACCAAGACAATGAAAAGGTAACCAATGATTTAATAAAAAAAACGCAAATTGATGAAATCAATGCGTTAAGCGAAAAAATACAAAAATTTCAGGTAGCCGCACAAGACGCTGTAAACAAAAAAAGAGACGAGTTGTATCAGCCGATAATCGACAAATTTCAGGCAGCATTGAAAAAAGTATCGAAAGATAACGGTTTGCGGTTTATTATTGATTCGAGCAAGGTTTTTTTATTGTATTCCGATGAAACAGACGATGTAACCAAATTGGTAGAAAAAGAATTAGGCATTACAAAATAATTTTTCGGATATATTCAATAAGCTCGATATTATTTTTATTCGAGCTTATTTATTTACAAATCCAAGTATTTTGTCGGTGGAGCCGGCATTTTCATTTACTAAATCAAGGGCTGCTTTGCCCGAGAATTTACGTGCCTCTGCATCAATGATTAAACGGTGCAGAATGGTTTCAAATTTTTGATAGTTGTTTATACTTACTGCTGCATTTCGCCTGATTAGATCAACGGCTTCATCAAATTTTCGATATTTTGGTCCAAACATAATCGGAATACCGTAAACAGCTGCTTCGAGTGTGTTGTGGATTCCGGCACCAAAACCTCCCCCGATATAAGCAATATCGGCATAAGAGTATAATGAAGAGAGCATTCCGATATTGTCGATAATTAAAACACGAATGTTTTCGAGGTCTGCATTTTCGGCTTGTGAGTATCTAACGGTTGGTAGGGAGGATTTTTGAACAAGTGTGTTGATATTTTCTTCGTGGATTTCGTGCGGAACGATAATGTATTTTATTGTATCTGCTGAGTTTTCAATGAATTTAAAAATTAGTTCTTCGTCATGTTTCCAAGTACTGCCGGCTACGAATATCAAATGATGTTTTGCAAATTGTTCTGCAATTTCAAATTTTCGTGCTTCTTCCGAAATCTGAATCACCCGGTCGAAACGTGTATCGCCTGTAATTGTTGCGTTGGAAAATCCGATTTTATTGAGTAATGATTGGGATTCCGCATTTTGTACGAAAAAATGTTCGAAATTTTTCAATATCTTCCTAAAAAAAACGCCCCAAGGTTTAAAAAATATTTGATTTTTTCTGAAAATTCCGGATACCAGATATACAGGAATTTTCCTGCTTTTTAAAACATAGAGATACCAATACCAAAATTCGTATTTTACAAAGAAAACCTGTATCGGATTGATATAATGAATCCATTGTAATGCATTTTTCCGGGTGTCGGGCGGCAAATAAAAGATGTAATCGGCAAATTTGTAATTCTTACGAATTTCGTATCCCGAAGGGGAAAAAAAACTGAGAACGATTTTTATATCGGGCGAATCGGATTTTATTTTCTCAATCAACGGGCGACCTTGCTCAAATTCGCCGAGTGAGGCACAGTGGAACCATATTTTTTTTTCTTCGGGATTTAGATTTTTAATATCAAACGATGATTGCAGCGAACCTTTATATCGCAATTTTGCTTTGGGATTTTGAAAAGCAGCAATGCGTATGGCAAGTTGATAAAAAATAATTCCAAGATTGTATATGAATTTCATCGTTTCGATCTTGGTCTCTAATTGGTTTTATACAAATTTTCTTTATCGGTCTTTTTCACCTTCGTTCCGTTGTTCAGTTTTTTTGATATTGCACTGTATGGTGCCGAAACCACGTTTTCATTGCCGACAAGTCCTGTGAGAATTTCGATGTAATCGTTGTCCTGAATACCTATTTTAACATCTATCATAAGGGCTTTATCATCTTTATCGATAACAAAAACAACGATATGTGGTGAATCATCTTGTATATTTTTTATGTTTTTTTCATCTTTTTGTTCCGATTTCCTTTTGTAGTTTAATGCAGCAAGCGATGAGTCGGTGCGTGTTGTAACGGATTGAACCGGCACGCTCAAAACGCCTTTTACTGTTCGGGTTTGAATATCTACCGTAGTGGACATTCCGGGGCGAAACGGATAATAATTTACTGAATTTTGTGTCATCAAATCCTGATACGAGGAGGGCAATATTTTTATTCTGACTTCAAAATCAGTAACTTGGTCAACGGATACGGCTGAATTGCTATTTTTCGAGGAGTTTGCGACCTCTGTAACGATTCCTTTAAATTTTCTGTCGGGATAGGCATCAACTTCAATCATTGCAGTATCGCCAAGGTGAATACGGAGAATATCATTTTCATTGACATCGACTAAGGCTTCCATTTTATTCAAATCGGCAATTCGTAGCAGTTCGGTTCCTGTCATTTGAATTGTTCCCACAACGCGTTCGCCTTTTTCTACGTTCAGCATCGAAATTGTGCCGCTTACAGGGGCGTAAATGGTTGTTTTCTTTAAATTGTCATCGGCTTCTTTGAGCGATGCTTCGGAACTTTGAACCATAAATAAAGCGGATTGAACGGTTTGCTGTGATGCATCGACTTCGGCTTTGGAACTTTGGTAGTTTGCCGATGATATTTCAAATTCGGACTGAGAAATGGTTTTGCTGTCGAACAATTTTTTGTTCCGATTGTATTCAGCTTCAGCTTGAACAAACTTTGCCTGAACCTGTTTCAAGCGAGCTTGTGCATTTGCCAAATCAGCCCTCGAGCCATTAAGTATGGCATTCATACGGTCGAGGTTCGACTTGTAAATATCCGGGCGGATTTTAAGCAAAATATCGCCGGATTTCACGGCATCTCCTTCTTTTACGTATAGTTCTACAATTTCGCCCGACACATCGGAACTTATTTTAACTTCTGTTTCAGGTTTAATTTTTCCGTTGGCGGTTATCATCTCGGTGATATTTCGCTTTTGTACTTTTTCGATTGCTACTTCGAGGGCAAATTCTTTTCCGAATAAGCCGGAAACTTTGGCAATGAATAAAATTACAACAAGCGAACCTACGGCTATCAGGCTAATTTTAACTGATTTTTTCACAATTTCTGTTTTTAAATAGATTCTTCAAAAATAAAAAAACGCACTGAGATTATCGCAATTTCTCCCTTTTTTTTATCCCGAAATTATAAAACTTCATGTTGGATTCATTCAGTTAATGATAGTGTATCAATCTTTCGTTTTTCTAACAATTAAACCGACATCAACAACCAATATCATCGGGTCATCGGGCATCGTATGTTCTATTTTGAATTGATAGTCGCCTTGTGCCAAATTTTGATTTTCGGCAATACATTCTTCAAAATCCCATATATTTCCTGCAACTTCGCCCACATATCGGCTATTGTTATCGATGATGTTAAAAACGGCATCTTTATAATAGTCTTTCCCTTCGGGTGTTATTTGCGAAATTCTGACAGAAATTTGTTTTTTCGGAAAACCGGTAGTATAACGAATGGCAAAATAGATGTCGTAATTTGCCTTTTCTCTAATCCTTACGTCAAATTTTTTAATGTCATTTTTATACCATCTTAAATCAGATGTTCCTTCAAAATTACGATAAACATCACGGCATGCGACTAAAAAAAACGATAACAGCAAAACAAATCGGATTGATTTAATCATTTTCTGTTTGTCTTTTTGATAGTGAACATTTATGATTATTTCCGGGAAATCTCAGATTTGATATTAAGTGATTGCAACGAAATAACCTTTTCATTTGGGAATGATTTTGCTGAATCGTTCGGCTAAGGTTCTGCCTTTGTCGAATATATTAAAAGAGGCTTTGCCTCGAATAAAACAATCAAAACAAAACGAATCGTTTTTTTTTTAAAACTATGTTATTTCATAACAGTGCCTAAAATGCAGATCTGTTTGAAAAAAAATCAATTTATTCTACTGTAACCGATTTTGCCAAATTGCGTGGCTGATCGACATTGCAACCACGTATTACTGCAATATAATACGATAAAAGTTGCAAAGGAATAACGGTCAATAAAGGTGCTAATGCTTCGTGTGTATTGGGGACTTCAAAAACATGGTCTGCCATGTTTTTTATAATTTCGTCGCCTTGCGAAACAATTGCAATTACAATGCCGTTTCGGGCTTTAACTTCCTGTATGTTGGTAACGATTTTATCGTACGATTTATCTTTGGTTGCCAGAACAACGACCGGCATTTTTTCGTCGATTAATGCAATGGGTCCGTGTTTCATTTCCGCAGCAGGATAGCCTTCGGCATGGATATACGAAATTTCTTTTAATTTTAAAGCTCCTTCCAAAGCCACGGGAAACAAATAACCTCGTCCTAAATAGATAAAGTTTCCTGCATTTTTGTACAGTTCGGCTATACTCTTGTAGTTTTTACTTGATTTGAGAATTTCTTCAATTTTTTTAGGAATATCTGTTAATTCTTTGATTAATTTCAAGTAGCTTTCTTCGGAAAGTGTTCCTTTATTTTTGCCTAAAATCAAAGCCATCATAGTCAATATCGTAACCTGTGCCGTGAATGCTTTGGTTGATGCAACGCCGATTTCGGGTCCGGCATGGGTATATACGCCGGCGTGTGTTTCACGAGGGATACTCGAGCCAACGACATTACAAATTCCTAAAACCGTGGCACCGGCTTCTTTGGCAAGATTGATAGCTGCCAATGTATCGGCTGTTTCACCGCTTTGGCTGATAGCTATAACGATATCGTCTTTGTAGATAATCGGGTTACGATAGCGAAATTCCGAACCATATTCCACTTCTACGGGTATGCGGGCAAATTCTTCAATCAGATATTCTCCCACCAAACCGGCATGCCACGAGGTGCCGCAGGCTATAATGAGTATGCGTTTGGCTTTTTCTAATTGAGGCATGATATCGAGCAAGCCACCCAAACGCATTTCCGATAAATCCGATGCGATGCGTCCTCTAAATGTATCGGTTATTGAGCGTGGTTGTTCAAATATTTCTTTGAGCATAAAATGGTCATAGCCATTTTTTTCGATGGCTCCGATTTCTAATGTCAATTCTTGGACCTGCGGTTCAATTTCTGCATTATCAATGGTTTTTATGGTCAATTCGCCGCGTTTTATCACCGCAATATTGTCATTATTCAAATAAATTACACTTTTTGTGTGTTCCACAATTGGTGTTGCATCGGAAGCGATGTAGTGTTCGTTGTTCCCGATACCGATTACCAAAGGGCTTCCTTTTCGTGCAGCAATCAGCATATCGGGTTCGTCTTTACAGATAACAACAATTCCGTAAGCTCCAATGACTTTTGTTAGAGCTAATCGAACGGCAATTTCGGCACTTACATTTCCTTTTTCGTAGATATATTCAATCAAATTTGCCAATACCTCGGTATCTGTTTCACTTATAAATTTATAGCCGCGTGCTTTAAGTTTTTTTTTGAGGCGGGAATAGTTTTCTATAATGCCATTGTGGATGATGACAAATTTCTTGTTTTGGGAAGCATGCGGGTGGGCATTCATGTCGTTGGGTTCGCCGTGTGTAGCCCATCGTGTATGCCCTATTCCGACAGTTCCGGACAAATTTTCATCGACAATGGTATCTTCTAAATGGCTGACTTTCCCTTTTTGTTTATAGATAATTGTTTCGCCTTTCTGAAGCAATGCGATTCCGGTTGAATCGTAACCGCGATATTCGAGTCTTTTAAGCCCCTTTATAATAATAGGATAAGCCTGTTTGTTGCCGATGTAACCAATAATACCGCACATGGAGTAAATTTTATTTTAGTAAAGAGTTTGGTTTTTAAAAAATTAACCCTTTATAATCTTGTTAATTAAATGTAAATCTGATATTAAAACACTCTATTATGTAAAATAATACCTTCAAGGTATTTTATTTAATCTGAAATTTTAAAAATGATATTGTTAATACAAGGTATTGTATGTGAGCTCAAGTTTTATTGGTTTTGCGTTGCTTGAAGTTGTGATAAGAGTTCTGGCGTATATACTTTTTTCGTTATATGCCATCAGGTAAAATCCATAATGTTTGATATCTCCTTTAAATATTTGAGAGATGTAGTGAGCAATATCAAATCGATATTCTTTGCGAACGGCATCATATGTTGCCAAATAATCCGGAAGCAGCGATGTGGAACCATCTTCATTTATTGCAGCTAAATAAAGTTGTGTATTTACCGGATAGAGGTCTGTATTGCTGATATTTGCGGTCTTTATTATCAATTGTGCACGTAATACGGCGATTGTTTGTCCGGTGGCAAATTGATTGATGGTCGGTAAAAGTATTTTTGTTTTTACTCCGCCGGATTGTATGTATGTAACGGTATCTTGTTCGAGTGAGTCATTATCAATTGTAGCAATAAATGAGGTGGTCGAATAAGTATGCTTGTAGAAGTTCAGTTTTGCTGTATAATTGCTCAATGCGGTAAAATTGAAAACCGAAGTATCTGTTGCCGTGTGATAATAGAGTGCTATTTTGGTATCGGCATTGATAAAAAAGCGCAAAATAGACTCATCGGCTTGTTCGTTGGTTGATTTTACATAAATCCCTTTGAAATAATCAATAAAATATTGATTGCTTAAATAGACCGAATCATCTAGATATATGATATTTTGAGCAAGACTGAGCGGCAAATTTATTGCGATTCCTTTAAATTCGGAAGTGTCTGTTTTATAGATAATTGTCCTTAGCTCTATGGCATTTGGGATATAACTTGCAGTCCCCAAAATGGTTTCGCTGTCGAACATCAGGTCGGGATTTTTATCGCTGTTATATCGTGCATTATAATAAATCCTTTCGTTTAATCGATAAACCGAAATATTTTGTATCGCATCGGCATTTCCATACGAAGGCGAAATACTGTCTATCGGAAGATAAAGAACCATTGAATCGGCAATATCTGTTGTTTCAAAAACAGAAACCGAAGCAGGTGTAAATTGCAATGCAAATGATGCTGATGTTTGCCCAAATAAAGGGTCTGAATAACTGCCTACAAGTAATTTCGTTGGATTGTATATCCAGTAGGTTCCTGTGTTGTAGGTAAATGATTTAATACTAAGCGTATCGATTGTTTTAATATTTGCAGTATCACTTGGATATAAAAGTTTTGAACCAAAATCAGTTTCTTTTTTACATGAAAATATCAGGAGGGATATTAGGAAAAACGGAACGATGGATTTTATTGAATGGAGCATAATTTAGTGTGTTTAGTTGTATCAACTGCAATTTTTTTCTTCTGCAAAAAAACGAAGGATTATTTATAATATTTCAGAAAATAAAATTATTTTAATAACGAATCGTACAAATCCCTGTAAGTGTCAAGGTATTCATCTCTGTTTTGGTAAGCCAAAATTTGCTTTGATTTGCTTTCGATATAGTTTTCTACATTCTCGTTTATTTTAATATTACCTTTTATTAAAGCATCTGAATATTCTATCGCTAATTTTGTAAGATTGAAATAATCGGGTTTTTCGCAAACCAATAAATCATTGTTGTTAATTTTGTCGAGTTTCAGTTTATCTTTAAAATTCGCTGAAAAATTATTCGTAAATTCATCGTTATAAATTGAATAAACGACTTTTGTATGTGCAAACAGTGGGTCTTCGTTGTATGCTTTTTTCAAATACAAGGGAATTAAACCTGTCATCCAGCCGTGGCAATGAACAATGTCCGGCGACCAACGAAGTTTTTTAACTGTTTCCAGAACACCGCGTCCGAAAAATATCATACGTTCGTCATTATCGTCAAAGTACTTCCCATCGCCATCTTTAACAGTGAATTTTCTTTGAAAATAATCATCGTTGTCGATAAAATACACCTGCATTCGTGCTGATTGTATTGATGCAACTTTAATAATCAAAGAATGATCGGTATCATCAATAATGATATTCATTCCCGAAAGTCGAATTACCTCGTGCAATTGATTTCTTCGCTCGCTGATGTTTCCGAATTTTGGCATGAAAGCCCGTATTTCTTTGCCTCGTTCCTGAATGCCTTGCGGTAGGTATCTGGCAATGTGCGACATTTCGTTTTCGCGCAGATATGGCGTGATTTCTTGTGATATAAAAAGGATTTTCTTTTTTTCCATGAGCGGCTTCTGAAATTACGAAAACAATGTGCAAAGGTAGAAATTTTTCAGACTTTTATCAAATTAATTCCTTTTTACATAAGAAATGATACTTGTATTGTGAAATGTTGTAATTTTGCACAGAAAAAGTTCGTCTAAATATGGAAATTTTTAAATATTCTGCTTCGATTTCTAAAGAAATCAGCTCTTTAAAAAATCACGGAATCAGCTTCGGATTTGTTCCTACAATGGGGGCTCTTCACGAAGGTCATGCTTCGTTAATCCGAAAATCGAAGTCAGAAAATAATTTTACGGTTGTCAGTATTTTTGTGAATCCCACCCAGTTCAACAATCCGGGCGATTTGGAAAAATATCCCCGAACAGAAAAAGAAGATTTGAAATTGATTGAAGATTTAGGCGTAGATTTTGTTTTTATGCCCGAAATTTCTGAAATTTATCCCGAAAAAGACTTGCGAATTTTTGATTTTGACGGATTAGATTCAGTTATGGAAGGGCAATTTCGCCCCGGACATTTCAACGGTGTGGCACAAGTTGTATCAAAACTTTTCAAGATTATTCAACCCGACAAAGCGTATTTCGGTAAAAAAGATTTTCAGCAACTGGCGGTTATTCGTATGATGAATCAAAAATATTTCGGCAATAAAAATATCAAAATTGTTGCCTGCGATATTGTTCGCGAAGCCGATGGATTGGCTATGAGTTCTCGAAACGTTCGCCTTTCGCCCGAACACAGAAAATCTGCTGTCAATATTTCTCAAACGCTGTTTAAATATCAAAAAAACAATAAAAATTATACAGTAAATCAACTTAAAAATCTAGTCACAAAAGAAATTGATGCTGATAAAAATTTAAAAACAGAATATTTTGAAATCGTTGATAATACGACATTAAAACCGGTCGAACAAATTATTCCGGGGAAAACAACCGGCTGTATCGCAGTTTTTGCCGGCGATGTTCGTTTGATTGATAATGTTTCTTTTAGTTAAAAAAGAAAAATAATATCATCAATCGATCTTTATAAATCATTTGTAAACATAACCATTATAAATTTTCTTAAATCTTGTATCTTGATACTTATTATTTCCTTTCTGACTTTAAAGACTTTCACACTTTACAGACTAAAAACATGAACATAGACCTTTTAAAATCAAAAATCCATAAAGTTTCCGTAACGGAAGCCAATTTGCATTACGTTGGCAGCATTACCATCGATGAAGCACTTATGGAAGCTGCCAATATCATAGAAAACGAAAAAGTACAAATTGTAAACGTCAATAACGGCGAGCGGCTCGAAACATACGTGATAAAAGGAGTTCGAAATTCCGGAGTTATAGCATTGAACGGACCTGCTGCCCGAAAAGTTCAAGTGGGCGATGTCATCATCATCATTACTTATTGCAGCATGGAATTTGAACAGGCAAAATTCTACAAACCCGTTTTGGTTTTTCCCGACACCGTTTCAAATCGCTTGCTGATATGAGCAGATACAATAAAATATTGGGAAAAATAACGACACCCCAAAAACTTAAACCGGTTTTAGAAAAGCTGCAAAGCGAAGGAAAAAAAATCGTTTTCACCAACGGCTGTTTCGACATCATTCATCGCGGGCATGTCGAATATTTGGCAAAAGCTGCGTCTTTGGGAGATTTTATGGTCGTTGGTTTAAATTCAGACACATCGGTTAAAAAATTGAAAGGCGAAAATCGCCCTGTACAAGATGAATTTTCGCGAAGCATCATTCTTGCGGCGATGGAATTTATTGATGCAGTGATTCTGTTTGAAGAAGATACACCTTATAATTTAATAAAAAACACAGAACCCGATATTTTGGCAAAAGGTGCCGACTACAAAGTCGAAAACATTGTTGGATACGACATTGTAAAAGCACGCGGAGGTGAAATTCTTTCTATCGAACTTACCGAAGGCTTTTCAACATCGTCTATCATAAAAAAAATAAATTCGTAATGGAATTTGATTTTTTTCACCGGCACATCATCACATCAAATATATGGCTAAATCGAAATCTACTTTTGTATGTCAATCCTGCGGAGCACAATCGGCAAAATGGATAGGAAAATGCACCGTTTGCGGCGAATGGAACAGCTTTGTCGAAGAAATCACCCAAGTTCAGCGTTCGGCAGCTTTGGGAAATAAAACAAAAGTGAAAGCCAAGCCCCAAAAAATCAGCGACATTTCGTTTATCAAAGAAAATCGTATCAAAACTCTCAACGGAGAATTTGATCGTGTTCTGGGCGGCGGCTTAGTTCCGGGTTCCGTTGTTTTGATGGGCGGCGAACCCGGAATCGGCAAATCGACCTTGGCATTGCAAATTGCTTTGATGTCCGAAAATTATAAAACGCTCTATGTTTCGGGCGAAGAAAGTCTTCAACAAATTAAAATGCGTGCCGAACGTATTAAAAACGACCACGGAAATTGCGTTGTTCTCAGCGAAACTCTTTTGGATAATATTTTGGAAGCAGCCGAAGGCGAAAATCCGGACATCATCATTTTAGATTCTATCCAAACCGTTTACACCGAGCGAATCGACTCATCGCCGGGGAGTGTTGCTCAAATCCGCGAGTGTGCAGCCGAAATACTCAAATACGCCAAAGACAATTCAAAACCCGCAATACTTATCGGGCACATCAATAAAGAAGGCAATTTGGCAGGCCCCAAAGTTTTGGAACACATCGTAGATACGGTTTTATTGTTCGAGGGTGATAGAAATTACGTGTATCGCATTCTTCGGGCTTCAAAAAACCGTTTTGGCTCCACCGCGGAACTCGGCATTTTTGAAATGCAAAGCGATGGTTTGCGAGAAGTGAGCAATCCGTCGGAATTATTGATTTCGCATACCGATGAGGATACCGGCGGAGTTTCCGTTTCGGCAAGTTTGGAAGGCATTCGCCCGTTTCTGATAGAAGTTCAGGCACTTGTCAGTTCGGCAGCTTACGGAAATCCTCAACGCTCATCAACCGGTTTTGATTTGCGACGTTTGAGTATGCTGTTGGCTGTTCTCGAAAAACGTGCAGGATTTAAACTCACGGCAAAAGATGTTTTCCTGAATATTGCCGGCGGCATTCGTGTGGACGACCCGGCAATTGATTTAGCAGTCATCTGTTCTGTACTTTCTTCCGATTTGGATATTGCTGTGCCGCGAGATGTTTGTTTTGCCGGTGAAGTCGGTCTTTCAGGCGAAATTCGCCCCGTAACACGTGTGGATCAACGTATTGGCGAAGCTGCAAAAATGGGTTTTAAAAAAATTTATATATCAAAATTTCATAAAGGCATCGATTTCTCAAAATATTCGATACAAATAATTTCTGTCGGAAAAGTGGAAGAAGTGTTTCGGCAGATGTTTAAACCTTGATTTTCATTTATACACGGATTGGTTGATTATTTGATGTGATGATATATTTATTATGCTGAATATTAAACATATACAAGTATAAAATGTAAACCGTTTTCAGTATAAAAAAAAACCGAAGAATTTCTTCGGTTTTTTTAATTGCTGACCCACCAGGATTCGAACCTAGAACGGATGGACCAAAACCACCTGTGTTACCATTACACCATGGGTCAAATTTTGGTGATGCAAAAGTAGAAGTTTTTTTTAAAGTAAAAAATAAAAAATAAAAAAACTCTCCGAAATTTTTCGGAGAGTTTATATTTTTTAAAATTTATTTTGCCGAAACCGTACCTTCAAATAATTCAAAATCGCCAATCGATTTGCATTTGAATGTTACAGTATATGTTTTATTTCCCAAACCATAAGTTAGATATGTTAGCTTATAATATACGGGTAATCCATCAATAAATGGCTGTGCATTAGGATATTTTGTTCTTAAAACCAATAACAATGATTCGTTGATTCGATCCAGTAAATAAATTTCCATATCAGCATCAGACATAGCTGCAAAGATATTATCCGGGTCATAATAACTTCTGCGGGTACTTAAAACAATGTTAAAATTCACATATTTGTAGTTGGCACCGTAGTAAAATTCTCTATCAACATAGTTGGTTTGTAAGTAATGTGCGGACAAATACGGGTCATTTTTTACGTAATTAACAATAATTGTGTGTTCGGCAGCACCAATGTATAAATAGACTGTTGGGTCATAAAACCAAGCTGTTCCGTTGTGAATAAATTGAGCAACTTCTTCCTGAATCTGATTATACAATACCCAGTTTGTTCCGTCGAAGTCGTAGCGAGATGCCAAGATTGAAGTATTTCCACTTGCATCATCTAATTTATAAACAATGTTTGCAGTATCTCCGGTTTGTGCATATGGTTTGTGCAACATTAAATAGTGGGGTAAATAATTTTGAGGAGGATAAGCCGCAGTGAATTTTTTTATTGTACCAACATAGCCTCCGATTTCGAGATAATCATTATCTACAAATACGTTAGTATTTGAAAATTTGGACCATGCAGTTCCGTCAAATCGCCAAAAATCGGCAACTGATGTCGAAACATCGGGATATTTGTAATTAATTTGGACAAAATTATTGGCAACTGCGGTAGGATATTTAGCAAGCAAAAATGCAGAGAGATAATCTTCCGGAGGAGCTGCCACTGTAAAGCAGCCACTTAAGCCCAAAGAAGTGTAGTCTGAACCGAACATCACATATTTTGTAATTGTTCCGAAATAACTGCCCTCATCGGTTTTATAAGTTACATTTACCGACGAATTTTTATTATAGGCTAAAAACTTTGCAGCTAATGCGGGGGGAGTAAAATATTTGGCATCAAATCGGGTATTAAATGCCATTTTTGTAGCAATCGCTTTGGCATAAACTGTATCACTGTTGTTTTTTGAAGAATCCAATGCGGCTTTTGATGCCGCTGTGTAATCTGCCGCAACCAATGTATATTCTATTTTAGTATTATACGGTTGAATCGTGTCGTCAAGTTTTTCGTAGATGTCTTTGTTGGGGTTGCATGCAACTGCAAACAAACCAACTAAAAAAATGAAAATATTTATTTTTTTCATGTGTAATTATTTTTTTAATGAATAAAATTATCTCTTAGAGCTTAAAATTTAATGTCTAAGGTCATCGACCAAGTTCTACCGAAACCAAAGAAAACCGGAGATGTATAAACATTGTGATTTGCTCCGTCCACACCGTCAGATATGTATTCGGTATCTAACAGATTATTTATTTTACCATAAAGGGTCGCATTGAGTTTCCCTAAATTAAATTTATATTTTACATTAAAGTCAATTAATTGATATGAAGGCATTTCCCACGAATCCGGATTGTCCTCTCCTATTGCCGGTGCACTCGACCTTGTTGTAATATCAAACTGTGCGAACAAACGTGCATAGTAATTGTAATCAAATCCAATTTTAAATTTTGGTAAAATCTCATAATCAATACCAACAGCAGCAGTTGTTTGTGCAGCATCACCAACATGAATACCTGCTGCATAAATATTTACAGTTTCAATAAAATTAGCTTCGTTATCATAGACATCGGCAGAAACGTTTTTGTCCCATTTCCAATCTCCGTATGAACTCATTAAGCTGATATCAAGTTTTTTAGATGGATTCAATTTTGCTTCCAATTCTATCCCTTGGTGTAAAGCATTTAAACCTGTGATATTTGCACTGCCGAGTTGTCCCATCGAACGAACCAACGATTTGTCAAGCCACGAGGTTCGATATAGAGTCAAATCAATCTTCATTTTTGCTACTCTGTAACCATAACCAAGTTCTGAGGAAATAACTCTTTCATTTTTGGCCTTTTCATTAATGTCATTCTTTTTGTTCATAAAAACAAACTGTAAGAATGGAGCACGCGTAAAATATCCGCCATTTAAAAAGACATTATGGTTTGAGTTAATATTATAATTGAATCCGCCTTTTCCGCTGTATCCCAAAAATGTTACCCATTCCGATTTTTGATTATCCGGTGTGTAATTAAAAAAATCTGTTCTTCGGTAAGCTGTATTTGAAATCGTTCCCGAAAGAAACGCCGAAAAATTATTTTTCACATATTCTCCCTGCAAAAATCCGCCTTCCCACATATTTTCGCCGGTATAGTGATAACTTATTTTATCACCTTTATGTAGAGGTGTTGAAGCCGATCTGTTTAAATTGACCGAGGCATCAAGAAAATATTCGCCTCCAAGTAAATCTTCTATTTCATAATAATGAAAGCCTTTATAGTATCGTGCATCTACTCCGGCGGTAAAATTGATATTATTGATTTTAGTATTTAATGTTGATATTACACCATACCAATCGTGTGAATTAGCACCCAAAGCAACAACCGCCCGAGAACCTATCAATGAAGCAGCATTATCCGAAATAACCGATTCAAAATCGATATATCCATCGGGTGTTAAACGTGTATCTGCATTTGGTATCCCGCTTGGATATTGGAATGTTAATTGTGACGAGTTGGCTCCGAAAATTCTTCTGCCATAACCGCGTCCCATCGAACCGTATGCAACTGTCGATAAAGAAGTGTTTTGATTGATAGCTAAACTGTGATTTAAGGACACTTGTGGTTTGTGATACTTATTGAATGCGTATGCTCCATTGTATGATTTCCCGTTAATATATCCAAAATCGCAATTGTATTTTATTCCGTTGGGATGGTCTCTGAACTCTTGAACTGAATGATAACTACTTCTTTGATTGTGCCACTGAGGGGCACCAAAAGCTGTTAAAGCTATTGTTTGTCGGGCATTGATTCGTTTGGAGATGTTCAAAAAATAAGAATATCCGTTAAATTCTGTTCCTTTGATATAACCATTGCCCGATGTTTGACTTCCGCTGAGGGTTATTGCCCATTCGTTTTCTGTTAATCCGGTAGAAACCGTAAAAGATTTTTTTGCATAATTATCATTGCCGATTCCGTAGCTTACAGAGCCGCCTTTTTCAGCATCTGTACTTTTAGTAATGATGTTAATTGTTCCTCCGACAGACGAGATGGCTAATTTCGATGCTCCCAAACCTCTTTGTACTTGCATTGTACGCGTTACATCGGATAAGCCTGCCCAGTTGGACCAATAGACCTTGCCCGATTCCATATCGTTTACAGGAACTCCGTTTATTAAAACGCCGATATTATTGGAGTCGAAACCTCTCATATTGATACGACCGTCTCCGTATCCACCGTTTGTTTTCGTAGTATAAACGGAAGGTGTCGATTTCAAAATCTCGGGATATTCCTGGGTTCCTAATTTTTCGGCAATCAATTCGGGTTTAATGTTCGAGATTGAAACCGGAGTGCTTCGGTCTTTTGCAATTGATGCAATTTTAACAACTTCCTCCAAACCAATGGCATCCGATTCCATTTCAATGGTTCCGAGGTCTTTGTCTTGTCCGTCAACATTAACTTCAATCATTTGGTCTATAAAACCGACAAAAGTAATTCTAAGTGTTACTTTGTCGTCTTCAACTTTCAGGTTAAAGACCCCGTCAAAATCGGTCATGGTTCCGTGTGTCGTTCCGTCGATAACCACCGATGTTCCGGGAAGAATTTCTCGGGTGGCTTTATCGACAATCGTTCCTTTGATACTTTGTGCGAAAGCGTGCTCAACGCCGATGAACAAAAGCAAAAGCATCAATGTGCTGAGTAAATTTTTTTTCATGTAATGAAATTTAGAATTTAATAATGATTGTTGTTATTCATTTAATATTCAACAGTTTACATTTAAACCGAAGAATAGAAAAGAGTGTTAAAAGTAATGCTTATTTTTGAACTTTGGAAATTGAAAAAGCGTTTTCTCGAATTTTTAATCAAAAAATAATATTTATTTAACCGAATTTCTCGTGAATTGGTCAAAAATTTTTTGTTTTTCCCAAAAAATATTGAAAGTATTCAGCGAGTATAAGTATTTAGTATCAAGACACAAGTATCAAGAGACATGAAAGAAGAAAATTTGTCAATTCAAAATTTGATTATTGTCTATTGATTATTGAATATTCGCCCAAATTTCTACATTCCGTCAATTCAAAATTCATTACATTTATTACTTTTATTTTTTTTCTTGTGTCATGATACTTGCAACTCAGTACTTGTTGCTTGAATTTACACTCGCTGAATAGTTCCGAAATTTTGACACAAAAAAAAGACTTACAAATAATTTTGTATGTCTTTTTTAAAGTGGGTCGTACAGGATTCGAACCGGTGACCCCTTGCTTGTCGAGCAAGTGCTCTAAACCAACTGAGCTAACAACCCTTTTGTTTAAGTGCTGCAAAGTTAAAAAAAACCTTGCAGGGTGCAAGGTTTTTTTTAAACTTTTTACAATTAATTTTTAATGTTTGGTAATTCCAAACCATACCCTTTTTTCTTGTCTTCGGCTTTTAGAAGGAATGCCAAAGACAGTGCTAAAAAGCCAAAACCGGTAAATATCAACATTGGTAAAGTGTAATCATAAGTAGGAACGGTGATGCCGTCAACAACTTTTTGTCCGGTTACGCAATAAGAATCAAGAACCCAGCCGATTAATGCGGGTACTCCCATCAACCCCCAATTTTGAACCCAGAATATTAAGGAATATGCAGTTCCTAATTGATTTTCGGGAATGATTTTCGGAACCGAGGGCCACAAAGCCGAAGGAACCAACGAAAATCCAATGCCTAAAATAATTGTTAAAATAATGGCAACCGACCAATGATTTAGGAAAGGAACGCTGAAAAGGGCGTGAACCAAGATAATGAGTATCGAACCAAATATCATAATTGTGGCTCCCTTACCTTTTCGGTCGTAAAGATTACCAAACAAGGGTGTTAATATAATTGTGCCGAAAGGCAATAAACCGGGAATAATACCTGCCCACTCAGGGTCTACTGCAAATTTATTGACCATTAAATCCGAAGCATATTTTAAAAAGGGAAAAACAGCAGAATAGAAAAGAACGCAAAGCAAGGCAATATACCACCAGCCTTTGTTTCCGATAATATTTAAGATGTCTTTAACTTTAAATTCTTCTTCTGCATTTGCATTTTTATCTTTATTTTCGGCAATGGAAGCGTCTAATTTTTTATCTTGGAAAGTATAAACGATAAATGAAAGTAAGCCGATAACCAAGAGAAGAAATCCAAATAAAATTGGTTTTGATACGCCTCCGAATGCTTCTGCAATGGGTGCCGATGCCATCAATGCCATACCGGTACCAATTCGAGCAGTTGCCATTTCCAAGCCCATAGCCAGAGCCATTTCTTTGCCTTTGAACCATTTTACAATGATTTTGGATACGGTAATTCCGGCAATTTCAATACCTACGCCGAAAACTGCAAATCCTAATGCTGCAACAGATACTTGTGCACGCCAACCAAAAAGCATCATGCCGTCTAATTGATGAGTACTTACTGCCCAGTATTTCAGTCCTGCTCCAACGACCATGATTATTCCTGCCATAATTCCGGTAAAGCGAACGCCTAATTTATCAAGGATAATTCCTCCGATTATCAACATGAAAAGAAAAACATTGAACCAACCATAGGCACTGGTAAAGAATCCGTATTCGGTACTGCTCCAACCTAATTCTTTCTCCAATAAAGGTTTCAGCGGAGCCATCGCATCAGCCATAAAGTAACCCGTGAGCATTGTAAATGCTACAATTCCCAACGCCGTCCACCGTGCTACTTTTGAGTCTCGCAGTGTTTGTTGTATTTTTTCGACCATAAATATGTTTTTATTAGGATTTTAAGTACGACAAATAACGGAATTTCGATTCAATTAGCGAAATAATTAGACGTGATTTTTCGCTTAATTTTAAAAATAATATTCTTTTGTTACATTTGTAAATACTATAATGTAATTCAAAGTTTACTTTTGTAAAAACCGCGATGTAAAGTATGGATTACTTATGTAAATTACAAAAACATCGTATTTAATTAAATTTCATATCATTACGAATATGCAAATTACTATTGTAAATCAATCACACCACGAACTCCCTGCGTATTCTACTCTTTTTTCGGCTGGTATGGACTTACGTGCAAACATTACGGAACCTATAATCATCAAACCCTTAGAACGAGTTTTGATTAAAACCGGCTTGTTTATCGAATTGCCGGAATTGTACGAAGCTCAAATTCGTCCTCGAAGCGGACTGGCTTTAAAACACGGAATTACCGTATTAAATTCGCCCGGAACAATTGATGCCGATTACCGGGGCGAGATAGGAGTGATACTTATCAATTTGTCTAACAAACCTTTTATTGTGAACGATGGTGAGAGAATTTGCCAGATGGTAATTGCCAAACACGAAAAAGCAGAATGGGTTCAGGTTGATATTCTCAATACATCAACACGCGGAGAAGGTGGTTTCGGACACACCGGAAAATAAAATACAAAAGAAATACGATAAAAAGGCATTAACGACTGCTCATTAATCGCTCAATATCTTCTATTTCAAGTACTTCATTTGCCAATAAATCAATCGGAGAATTTTCGGTAACTAAAATGTCATTTTCTAAGCGAATTCCGATGTTTTCTTCTTCAATGTAAATTCCCGGCTCGCAACTTAATACCATTCCGGGTGCTAAAACCGTATCTTTCAGTCCGACATCGTGCACGTCTAAACCCATAAAATGCGATGTGCCGTGCATAAAATATTTTATTCGAATGGCATCTTTCGCTTCTTGGGTCGATATTTCTTCCGAACACAAACCAAGATTTATTAATTCCGCATCAATAAGAGCATTAACCTGCTTATTGATTTCGTTAATTGTTGTTCCGGGACGCATCAATTCCACTGCTTTTCTGAAAACCCGCAAAACGGCTGAATATACATCTTTTTGTCGTGGGGTAAATTTCCCGCTCACAGGAACAGTTCTTGTGGTGTCGGCTGCATAACCGGCGTATTCCGCACCGAAATCCATCAGTACCAAATCGCCGTCCTTACATGTTTTATCGTTATAAACATAATGCAAGACACACGAATCTTTTCCGGAAGCGATAATCGGCAAATACGAATGCCCTTCGGCTCCTTTTCGGATAAATTCGTGTGTGATTTCGGCTTCAATTTCATATTCTTTCACTTCGGGTTTTATAAATTTCAAAACACGTTTAAATGCTTCGGAGGTTATATCGCAAGCTTTTTGTATCAATTCAATTTCCTCCGGCTCTTTTATTAAGCGTAAATCTCTGAGAATAGGTGCTAAACGTAGATATTGATGTAATGGAAATTTTAATTGAATTTCATCAAGTTTACGGCGGTTTTTGTCTGCCGTTTCGCTTCTGAATTTGGGCGATTCGTTCAAATTTAGATAAATTCTTTTATTGCGAAAAGCATAATCTTGAAATATTAATTCAAATTCATCGTTCCACTTCACGGTTTCGATACCCGAAATTTGCATCGCCTCTTCTTTCGTTAATTTGTGCCCGTTCCAAATCTCATGTTCCAAATCGGGTTTCAGAATAAAAAGAATTTCGCGTTCTTTCTCGTTCGCATTATCCGGAATCAACACAAGAGAAGTTTCTTCCTGCACAATCCCTGTTAAATAAAACAAATCGGCATTTTGCCTGAATGCGAAGTTTTGGTCGCCCGAACGAGGCATCTCATCGTTTGAGTGAACAAGAACAAGCGATTTTTTTTTAATGTTTTGCATTAATTTTTGTCGGTTTTTTACAAACAAGTCGCTGTTTATCATAGAGTATCGCATAGTTTTGAAAGATTTTAAATTAAATGATTATGTTGAACAACACTTTTAACATTCATAAACATATCTATATTTGAACTGATAAAAATCATTGCAAATTAAAAAAAATATTTAAAAAACAAAGGCATGAGTAATTTTTTAACAACTTCTATCGGTAAAAAGTTCCTAATGAGTCTGTCGGGCTTTTTCCTGATTTCGTTTCTGTCGGTACATCTTACGGCAAACCTCTTTCTGCTGGCAGGTTCTGATGCGTTTAACGAAGCATCGCATTTCATGGGAACCAATCCCATTATTCAAATCATGCAGCCCGTATTAGCTTTGGGATTTATCCTGCATATATTTTACGCGTCTTTTCTGACATTGCAGAACAGAAAAGCAAGACCCGAATCCTACGCCAAAGTCGATCAAAAGAACAGCAGCAAATGGGAATCTCGCAATATGTACATTTTGGGAGCTGTCGTTTTAACTTTTTTGGTGATACACCTCATTAACTTTTTCTGGAAAATCAAATTTACAGGTTCCGATTTGTTGAAAGAAGTTGATGTAAAAGGTGTAGAAATGGAAAACGCCTATTCGCTCGTAACTTCTTTATTTATGTCCGGAACTCTCGGATTCATTTATTCGGGGATTTATATTCTGGGAGCCGTAGCGTTGGGTTTGCATGTTAATCACGGTTTTTGGGCAGCTTTTCAAACATTGGGACTGAGCAACAACATTTGGCGAAAACGTTTGGAAGTACTCGGCAGTATTTTTGCTCTTATCATTGCTTCCGGATTTTCTATCATTCCGCTTTATTTCTTAATTTTTTAATTAGACATAAGACGCAAGATATTAGACAAAAGATTTCTTAGACACGTTTAAGTTCTAATTACTAACTACTAATTACTTTTTAAAATGACAAAATTAAACTCAAAAATACCGGAAGGACAAATACACGAAAAATGGGCAAACTATAAAGCTCATCAAAACTTGGTTAATCCTTCGAATAAAAGAAAAATAGACATTATCATCGTCGGAACCGGACTTGCAGGAGCATCGGCAGCAGCCTCACTTGCCGAAATGGGCTTTAAAGTAAAAAACTTTTGTTATCAAGATAGTCCGCGTCGTGCACACAGCATTGCTGCACAAGGCGGAATCAACGCCGCAAAAAATTATCAAAACGACGGAGACAGCATTTATCGCTTATTCTACGACACTATCAAAGGAGGAGATTACAGAGCACGAGAGGCAAATGTATATCGACTGGCAGAAGTGAGCAATGACATTATCGACCAATCCGTGGCTCAGGGCGTTCCGTTTGCTCGCGAATACGGCGGATTGCTCGATAATCGCTCATTCGGAGGAGCACAGGTTTCCCGTACATTTTACGCGCGCGGACAAACCGGACAACAACTTCTGCTTGGTGCTTACAGTGCATTAAGCCGTCAAATCGGTTTAGGAAATATCGAAATGTATCCGCGAGTGGAAATGATGGACGTAGTCGTTGTAGATGGTCGTGCACGGGGTATTGTAACCCGAAATCTGGTAACAGGAAAAATCGAAAGTCATTTTGCACACGCCGTTGTTCTCGCAACCGGAGGATATGTTAATGTCTATTATCTCTCGACCAATGCAATGGGCTCCAACAGCAGTGCTGCTTGGAAAGCTCACAAAAAAGGAGCCTATTTTGCAAATCCTGCTTATGTTCAAATTCACCCGACAGCTATCCCCGTTCACGGCGAATTTCAATCGAAATTAACATTGATGAGTGAAAGTTTGCGTAACGATGGGCGTATATGGGTTCCGAAGAAAAAAGAAGATGCCGAAGCAATTCGACAGGGAACGAAAAAACCAAATGATATTCCGGACGAAGACCGCGATTTTTATCTCGAACGCAGATACCCTGCTTTCGGAAATTTAGTTCCGCGAGATGTAGCATCACGTGCCGCAAAAGAACGCACCGACCATGGTTTTGGTATCGAAAATAATCCTACGAAAGAAGGTGTTTATTTGGATTTCAAATATGCAATCGACCGTTTGGGCAAAGGCGTGATAGAAGCTCGATATGGAAACTTATTTCAAATGTACGAAAAAATCGTGGATCAAGACCCATATCAAACACCCATGAAAATATTCCCCGCATTGCATTATGCAATGGGCGGACTGTGGGTCGATTACGAATTGCAATCGACAATTCCGGGCTTATTTGTAGCAGGAGAAGCAAATTTCTCCGACCACGGAGCCAACCGTTTGGGGGCTTCGGCTCTCATGCAGGGATTAGCCGACGGATATTTTGTTTTACCCTACACAATTCAAAATTACTTGGCAGACCAAATCGGAGTAGCACGCATGAAGCCTTCGGAACGACCCGAATTTAAAGAAGCAGAAGAAGCCGTTAAAGCACATATCAACAAATTAATGAGTGTGAAAGGAACTGAATCTGTTGATTCGATACACCGCAGACTCGGACTTGTGATGTGGAATAAAGTAGGAATGGGAAGAACAGAAGCCGGATTGAAAGAAGCTATCACTGAAATAAAAGCTCTTCGAAAAGAGTTTTGGGCAAACGTAAGAATTCCCGGCAGTGCAGATGCAATGAACGTGGAATTGGAAAAGGCGAATAGACTTGCCGACTTCCTTGAGTTGGGCGAACTGATGGCTATTGACGCATTGCATCGTAACGAATCATGCGGCGGACACTTGCGCGAAGAATATCAAACTCCGGAAGGCGAAGCTTTGCGTGATGATAATAACTTCATGTACGTGGGTGCTTGGGAGTATAAAGGCGAAAACACTCAACCCGACTTGCATAAAGAAGAATTAAAATACGAAGCCATTGAAGTGAAATCGCGTAATTATAAAACCGCATAATCAATTAGGAATTATAAATTAGGAATTAGTAATTTAGTTTTAATCGGGTAAATAACACTTATTTAATCCGTTTATAATTAATAATTATCAATTAACAATTAACAATTAATTAAATGTCATCAAAAAATATCAATATAACTGTAAAAGTGTGGCGACAGCAAGATGCCAAATCCAAAGGTATATTTGAAAGCTACCCACTAAGTAATATTTCTACCGACAGTTCCTTCCTCGAAATGATGGACGTGTTGAATGAAAAATTGGTAACCGAAAACCAAGAACCCATTGCATTCGACCACGATTGCCGTGAAGGAATTTGCGGAATGTGTAGTTTGTTTATCAATGGACATGCTCACGGACCCGATAGTTTGGTTACAACATGCCAATTGCACATGCGTAAGTTCAACGACGGACAAACAATTACCATAGAACCGTGGCGTTCGGGAGGTTTCCCTGTTATTAAGGATTTGATGGTTGATCGTTCGGCATTCGATAAAATAATGCAAGCAGGTGGCTTTGTTTCCGTCAATACGGGCGGTGTTCCCGATGCCAACGCCATTCCTATTGCACAGGCAGATGCCGAAGAAGCAATGGACGCTGCGGCATGTATAGGTTGCGGTGCTTGCGTGGCAACGTGCAAAAATTCATCGGCAATGTTGTTTGTTTCGGCAAAAGTTTCGCAATTGGCTCTGTTGCCGCAAGGTAAAATAGAAGCTGCCCGACGTGCTAAAAATATGGTTGCCAAAATGGATGAACTCGGTTTCGGTAATTGCAGCAACACCGGAGCTTGCGAAGTGGAATGCCCCAAAGGGATTTCTTTGGCTCATATCGCTCGACTCAACAGAGAGTTTTTGTGTGCCAAGGTGAAGGAATAGGAACATATCGCAAATAGATGTATTTCGGCGATTATGTTTATTATTTCTAAGATATATTTTAAAGACCGCCGGTTTCGTAAGATTCTGTTTTCCGGTGTTGAAAGTAAAAGTTTTATGTTTTTTCATAAAACTTTTCTTTTTAGTATAAAATGATACAATTACGGTTTTTCCTGTTAAGAATGAAATGAGAGTTGGGTATTACGGAAAAACAAAAAAAACCTCGGCAAAGAGGTTTTTTTTATCAAAATAAATTCAATCTTATTGAGCAATAATTGCTTCAACAGGACAAACATCAGCACATGCACCACAATCAGTACATTTGTCTGCATCAATAATGTAAAAATCTGCACCTTCCGAAATTGCTTCAACAGGGCATTCATCTTTGCAAGCACCGCAAGATGTACAAACATCGGGTTTAATAAAATAAGCCATTGTATTAATTTTAAGAGTAAAATTGTAATTCGGCTCCAAAATTAAGTATTTATTTTTAAAATCTGAAAATAAATATCTTGGAAAATGCTTTCGAATCTTGAACAAGGCTTATATTCAAATTGTTATTTTACTATTTTCTTTGCAACTTCTATTGCCGCCATATAATTCGGTTCGTTTGTAACTTCTTTTACATACTCAACGTATTGCACAATACCGTTTTTATCGATTACAACTGTTCCGCGAGCTAATAGCCGGAGTTCTTCAATTAAAAAACCATATTTCATTGAGAAATCTAAATCACGATAATCAGATGCTGTTGTTACCTTGTCGATACCTTCGGCTCCACAAAATCTGCTCTGTGCAAAAGGTAAATCGACTGATATTCCGAGAATCACAATATTTTCCGACAAGTCTGCCGCTTCTTTATTGAAGGTTCTGTTTTGGGTTGCACAGACAGGTGTATCCAACGAAGGAAAAATTGACAATATCACTGTTTTATCTTTATAATCCGAAAGTTTTATTGGATTAAGTGCATTTCCTAAAACCGTAAAATCGGGTGCTGTGTCGCCGACATGAATTTCGTTTCCAAGTAATGTTACCGGATTTGATTTGAATGTTACTTTTTCGTTGTTCTTTTTCATAATACAAATTTTTTATGTGTTATTTTTATTGATTCTAAATTATTTGCAAATGTATGTAATTATTTTAGAATTAAAAGAGTTTTATGTCTTTTAATAAATATTTGTTTTTAGAAGCTCATTTTATTCACAACACAAGTATCTTTACATAATTCGTTAAGTTCACAAATTGTTTTTTTGAAAATAGGGTGTATCAGTCCCGATGCAATTTCTAATAATGGTTTTAATACAAAAAATCGTTCGCTCAATAAAGGGTGGGGGATAGTTAATATGTCTGAAACTAAAACCAAATTATCGTAAAAAAGAATATCAATATCAACCGGTCTCGATTGATAATTAACTTTGTTGTTTTCTGAGGGTGAACTTTTTGTTTTTCTTCCCAACTGTTTCTCGATTTCTTGGGTTTTTTGCAAAATTTCGTACGGTTTTAAAGCTGTTTTGCAAAACAATACACAATTAAGATATTTCTTTTTATCCCGATATCCCCACGAATCGCTTTCGTAAAAGGAGGATATTGCAACGCATTTTCCAAGCTCTTTTTCAATCTGTTCTATGCCATTTTCAAGATTACGTTTCCGATTACCCATATTGCCGCCCAGCGACATATAAACTGTTTTCATAAATCCTCGTGATAAAATCAAACTGCAATTTTATAAAAAATTTGGGGCTTTACGATATATATTTTAACAAGAGTATATGATATTATAATAAATACTTATACATTAGTAGAAATTAGATTTCGATTCAATGCAAACCGTATTTCTTGAAAATATTATTCATCGCAACCAAAACAGACTGTTGGTAAAATTCAACGGCAACAGCAATTTATTTTCTGAAATTAAAAATATCGAAGGTCGAAAATACAGCAAAACACTCCGAGCATGGCACATTCCGGCTGATATATCTGTTGAAATTCTGAATCGGCAATTTACAGGAAAACTTATCTTTATAAAAAAAGACCCCGAACGACAAGCTAAAATTGAGAAAACACCAAACAAACACGCTAAAATATATATCGACTTACAAAGAAAAGCTCTTTTTGTTCAATATACATACAATAAATCGCTTTTCGAGAAATTCGTTAAAATGGAAAACGTATTTTATATCAAAGACTCAAAACAATGGAAACTCAAAGGCGATAATGAAACGTACCAAAATTTAACGGCAATGCTAAAAGCAAACGGTTTTACTTTCGAAAAAATAATAAAACCGAACATTGCCGAGCAACAAACAAATCCGCTGTTGAAAAAATTTGTCGAATCTTTGTTGATGAAAAATTACAGCATCAACACAATTGATGCATATTTGCCTCATTTTGAGGATTTTGCACATAAATTTTCGGACAGAGAAATCGACACAATATCCTATCCCGAAATTCAACATTATGTAAAGCAAATATCCGAAATTAAAGACCTTTCCGAAACGCAATTTCGACATTTGATAAGTGCCCTTAAATTCTATTACGAAAAAATAAAAGGCGGCACAAAACTTTATTTTAACATGGATTTTAATAAAAACATCACATTTTCTATACCTCAATACACTGTTGATGATATTATTTCACTGCTCGAAAAGATACCCGATTTTCAAACAAAACTCCTAATCTTGCTTTATAAGGGCTTAAATATTCAATTTCAAACAATTGCAAACCTGACATTAGCAAAAAGTAAAATACTGATTTTGGAAAATCCAGAATTTCAAAGCCTTGTGTTGAGAAACGCATACGTTAATCTGCTCAAAAACTATTACACAGTTTGCAAACCTCAAAATTATCTGTTCGAGAAACAAGGTGGAATAGCCTATTGCGAATTGGAAATTGAAAACATAATAAATTTGGCGATAAGCCAAAACAAACTTGGCGAAATTTATAAGAGCGAATTTGATGCCTATACAACCCAATACGGATTCGAAGATTCGACACGGAAAATTTACGGAAATGCATGGTTGAGTTTTTTGAAATCGAACGAATTCCGCAATCCAGATACGTTTTCTGACGAAGAAATACGTAATTTTATTTACAGACTGACTACGGGACGAAAAAAACTGTCCACGAGTACCATCAATCAATTTATTAATGCGATATCCTTTTATTATATCAAAGTAAAAAAACGACTTTTACCATTCGACACGCTTTTGCGACCAAAATCACCAAATAAGCTCCCCACAGTACTCAGCCCCGAAGAAGTTCAAGCCATGATTACAGGCACCGACAACCTGAAACATAAAACTATGATTGCATTACTATACGCATCGGGCTTGCGACGCAGCGAATTGTTGAACATGAAATTAAAAGACATCGATTTCGGGCGCAGTGTGATTACCGTGTTGCAAGGTAAGGGGAAAAAAGACAGACAAACCATATTGGCAGATAATTTGAAAGATATTTTTAAAAACTACATCGAAGTTTACAAACCCAAAGACTATCTGTTCGAGGGTGCAACAGGAGGCAGATACAGCGAACGGAGCTTAGAAGAAGTTGTAAAAAAAGCAGCCGAGCAAGCCAAAATTATAAAACATGTAACACCCCACACATTAAGACATTCGTTTGCCACACATTTACTTGAAAATGCTGTTGATATTCGATTTATACAAGAACTACTCGGACATAGTTCTATTAAAACAACCGAACGTTACACACACGTTGCAAATACAGTTCAAACCAAAATAATGAGTCCGTTAGATAAATTAAGTTTTAAAAAAGATAAAAAAAATAATAAATAATCATGCTCTATAACAAAACAATTATTATATTTGGGAGTTGAGTATATATATTTTATCAATTCCGCGAAGAAATTATAATATATTGATATGCAAATTATTATAAGGTTTTGTAGCGGTTTATATAGTGAGAAATATACTCAACTCGGAGTTGAGGTTATATAACCGTTAGCAACAATTTAAAAATACACGGAAATCTGATGCCGTTATAAGTAGGAAAATAAAAACAAAAAAAAATAAAATGAGAATTAAAACATTTAATCAAGTTATAGTTGCCGTTGCAATTATGCTCGTAGGATTGGTTGGTTGTAAAAAAGATGAAACCGATACCATAAAAAAAGACCCAATAATATCGTGGGAAAATCCTGCGGATATTACTTATGGAACTTTACTGAGTGAAACACAATTGAATGCCACGGCTGATATTGCAGGAACATATATTTACAGTCCTGTAAGCGGAACAAAGTTAGAAATTGGAGATAATCAATCACTAACAGTTGAATTTACGCCAAATGATACTGAGAATTACAATGTAGCAAGCAAAACCGTGAAAATTAATGTTAAACAAGCCGCTGCTACCACTGTAACAGATGCTGATGGCAATGTTTATCATACGGTAACGATTGGTACACAAGTGTGGATGGTAGAAAATTTAAAAACTACTAAATTCAGAAATGGTGATGCATTAACAAAAGCAAATAACGATAATGATTGGTTAGGAGGATACTCGAGTTGGCCACTATTTTGTTCTTATAATTACAACGATGCCAATGCTACTGCCTTCGGATATTTGTATAATCTGAAAGTAGTAACAGATACCAGAAATATAGCACCACAAGGATGGCATGTAGCATCAGAAGCCGATTGGGAAACACTAATAACTTATTTAGGCGGTTGGCAAACAGCAGGGGGTGCATTAAAACTAAATGCATCAAATTCCACTTGGACTTGGACTTCACCAAATGTTGGGGCTTCTAATTCGACAGGTTTTTCAGGTTTACCCGCAGGATTTAGGACAAATACAGGATTTACAGGAATTAATGAGCTTACTTGGTTTGCTGCCGGAAGCACAAAACTAAAAACTTTAGCATTTAGCAATCAAAGTGTTGGAGAACAAGTGTTTGCAGATTATCTTGCAATATCAATAAGGTGTGTAAAAGATTAAATGGATAAAAAATCGAGTAGGAAAAGGGGAATCTCACCCCTAATCCTCTCACGGAACCGTGCTTGAAACTCTCGCCTCACACGGCTCTTGCGGTTCACGTAACCATTTCAGGTTATCAAGTTATCATAGGAACTCATTGTATCCACTCATAAGGTGGTACTTGATAATGAAAACTTTGAACCGCCTACACCCTTCGCTCGTTGGGTCATTACTCCAACTCTCCTAAGATACTTTTCGCTACTACGGTGTAGTCTGCCCCTACTCTAATTTGCTACTTTCTGCCTCGTTGGTTTACATCTCAGTCTAACAACTTGTGCATTTTTGCTTGGCTCGTTTTCATCTTGAAAGGAGTGCAACAGTTCGCTCGTTCTTCTCGTACTTTCAATTCTTTGATGTGAAAACTTTACTATGCCAGTTTTAGAGTAGGTTCTCCTGTTCCTTAATCAACCCCAAATAATGCTCATGCCACCTTTACACCGGAAGTCGTACAGTCAGTAATCAAGTCGTCCACTGTACTTTGTCTCGCAGGCTCATCGTACCTTTGATTTTGACTTCACTTGGAGTTATTAACGATGCCTCTTCGAGTGGTTTATTTTCATTCATCTTCATTATTCTCACCTGAATAAATCCGTAATTGCTTACGTCTTAGACTTTTCCGTAAATGCTATTCTACCTCAATCCTTAGAAAGAAGCAGCTTACGGTGGTTTGCATAAAATCCTTGAAAATCTTATGCGGTAGGTCAAACTACCATGTTGATTAAAGTTTTGTCAGCCATAAATTTGATAATTTCAAAGAACTTATTAAATTTGTACCTGTGGCTGACGCAGGACACACAATGTTGCTAACATTGTATATGCGATAATTGCGGGCATTGTGCGGTAATTGAAACATATTGCAAGTAAATTACATTTTACGTAATTGAAACGTAAGTGCCTTGAAATCCCGCAA
>DYMH01000162.1 GCA_020721645.1 Draconibacterium orientale | reverse complement strand
AAAAAAACTCAATTCCGTATTTTTTTTTTATTATTAATTGCAATACGATTTATTAAAAAATCGTATTTTTGCACGATTAAAATTTCTCTAAATATGATAAAAAATTATCAATCTGCTGTTGTAAATATCCGAATTGAATTAAAAAATTATTTACAGCAATATCCATTAAAATCATTGATTTTGGGCGTTTCCGGAGGCATCGACAGTGCACTTTCGGCTGCACTGGCAGCCCCGGTTTGTCGAGAACTCGGTGTGAAATTAATATGCCGAAGCCTGACCATATTAACCAACAAACCCGAAGAAATTGAACGAGCCCGAAAAATTGGCATTGCCTTTGGAACAGATTTCAGAGAAGTTGATTTATCTTTGGCTTTCAACACATTGCGAAATTATACGGTGGAAGATGTAAACACTGAAAATCCGGAAAATTACGACTTCAAAATTCGCATCGGCAACCTCAAAGCCCGAACCCGAATGATTTATCTTTACGATTTGGCTGCCAAAGAGAAAGGCATGGTTATTTCGACCGATAATTACACCGAATTGCTACTCGGTTTTTGGACTTTGCACGGCGATGTGGGCGACTACGGAATGATGCAAAACCTCTGGAAAACAGAGGTTTATGCAATGTCAAGATATTTAGCAGAAAACGAACTTAACACCCAACAAGCCCAAGCCCTGACGGAGTGTATCGATGCCGTACCGACAGACGGATTGGGAATTACCAACAGCGATTTGGAACAAATAGGTGCTGCAAGTTACGAAGAGGTCGATAAAATATTGATTTCGTGGCTGCAAAATCCGAATAACAAAGATTTAGTGTCGAACAAAGTCGTTCAACGAAATATCCGTTCCGAATACAAGCGACACAACCCATATAACATTCCACGCCCGAAAATCACCGATGAAACCATTTTATAAAACATCACCGAGCCGAGTTTAAAAAGTATAAAGTTTGTAAAATTAAAAGTCTATTTATTGATAATGAATACTTAGACCAAACTCATCACATTAACTCAATTTTACATTTTCCGAATCAATAAAAAATCAAATGTTAATCAAAATCTATCCCGAGAATCCGTCCGAAAAGCAACTGCAAATTGTTGTAGATGTGCTTCGTAACGGAGGTGTTGTAATAATACCCACCGATTCGGTATATGCTTTTGTGTGCGACATCAACAAAGCCCGTGCTATTGAACGCATTGCACGGCTCAAAGGAATAAAACCGGAAAAAGCCGATTTTTCTTTTTTATTCTACGATTTAAGTAATATTTCGGAATACGTAAAACAGATTAGTAATGAAGCATTTAAAATGATACGTAAAAACCTTCCCGGACCTTTTACCTTTATTCTTCACGCTAATAATAAAATTCCGAAAATATTCCATAACAGCAAAAAAACGCTTGGTGTTCGCGTTCCGAATAACAGCATTCCACGCGAAATTGTTCGTTTGTTGGGCAATCCTATCCTATCGAGTTCGGTTCACGACTACGACGAAATTTTGGAATATACAACCGACCCTTCTTTAATTCACGAACGGTATGAAAATCAAATAGACTTGGTTGTGGACGGCGGCTTCGGCAACAACGAAGCTTCGGCTGTTATCGACTGTACCGGCGATACTATCGAAATTATCAGAAACGGTTTTTTGGAACCTACTTTTTGAAAGTGAAAAACATAAAAATGAAAAATATAAAAATGATACAAACACTTCTCAATCATCGCTCGATACGAAAATATAAATCGGACCCGATACCGGAGAACATTTTATCAGAAATTTTGCAAGCCGCCGTTCGCGGCTCGAACACCGGAAATATGCAAGTTTACAGCATCATTGTAACACGCGATGCCGCAATTCGCGAACAACTATGGGAACAGCATTTCAAGCAAGACATGGTAAAACAAGCTCCGGTGCATCTGACATTTTGTGCCGATTTCAACCGTTTCAATAAATGGTGCGAACTGCGAAACGCCGAACCCGGATATGATAATTTTTTATCATTTTTTACAGCCTCCGTCGATGCAGTTATTGCAGCTCAAAATGCGGCATTGGCAGCTGAGGCACACGGTTTGGGAATTTGTTACTTGGGAACTGTCAATTATAATACAGAACGGATTATCGAAATCTTAAACTTACCCAAAGGTGTGGTTCCGGTAGCCGTTTTATCGCTCGGATACAGCGATGAACAGAACGAACTTACACCTCGTTTACCACTTGAAGCAGTGGTGCATTACGAAAAATATCACGACTTTTCTTCCGAAGATATTCAAAAAATATACTTGGAAACAGAAAATTCCGAATTTACAAAAAATCTGATTTTAGAAAATAAAACCGATAATTTGGCTCAAATATTCACCCAAAAACGCTATACAAAAGCCAATAATATCCATTTTTCAAAACATTTACTTCGTGTATTGGAAAATCAAGGTTTTATGAATCACGGGGAATAATTGCACAAAATAATCTTGCAATTATTTGATTATTAAATCATTAAAATTTACACAACGTAATCTGAATCAGTATTTCTACTTTAAAATTTAATTGGAAATGAGATTTTTGCCTGTTTTCATTCTTTTGTTTGCAAATATTTCGGTTCAAGCTCAAAAAACTTTCGGATTGAAATTTGGAATGAACGAATCGCTTATAAAATATGAAGAAAGCAGCCAAGATAATTTGATTAAACCGTACAAAAAGATTAAGTCGGGTATTGTTTTTGGGGCTGTTGCCGAAATTCGATTGAATCCCGTGATGCGTGTTTCGGCAAATATTTTATATTCACAAAAAGGTTTAAAATACAAACAACCCGGATATACCGAAGGGAAAATCAAAATGAATTATCTCGAAATTCCCGTTGCAGGGAAATACCTTGTTTTATCACCAAAAAAAAATCCCTTGGGCATATTTTTTGGCGGATACGGAGCTTTTTGGCTTAACGGAAAATACATTTCAACCGATTTTAAAACCAGGGAAACATCGAATACTAAAATTGATTTTAATTCGTCCGAACACCAATACAGCCGTACAGATGCCGGAATTGTATTTGGTTTCGACAAAGAATTCAATAGTAAAAATTCGTCATGGAATTTTGAATGCCGATATGCTCACGGCATGTTATCGTCGGCTCGCTACAGAACAGACGCAATGCTGCATCGCGTTTTCTCAGTTTCTCTGACTTATCTGTTTCTGTGATAACCGGTATCTGCAAGAAAATATGCAAAAATATAGATATTAATGCAATGTCGTTTAGTTTAGCATGTGTTCGGCTGAGGCTCTGCCTCAGTCGGGAATATTTTGCAAGGCTCTGCCTTGCTTTGACAGACAGGCAGAGCCTGTCATGATAAATCGACTTAGGCAGAGCCTAAGCCGAACAGTAGATACATTTCTTAACTATACGATATTGAATTAACAATTAATAATTAACCATTACTTAAAATTATCTTGTTTCAAATTCAACTAAAATCGTGTACTTTTGTCGTCTTATAAAAAGATAAAAACAGAAGCCGATAAATGGAACAAAAGTCCGAAAATTTAACGCAAAACGAAATTCAATCGTGTATCAACACCCTTCAAAATTTGCTTGAAAATACCGGCGAATTGGTTTTACTGCCCGAATCGGTTCGCAGAGCCTTACTGACTGCTGCCGGGAAATTGGCAAATCCGGATTGGGAAGAACAAAAAAAAAGGCAAAAAGAGGCAAAAAAAATATTGAAAGAAAACCTTCGTAGCAAAGATAAGGAACTGAGAAAACAAACCGGAATCCGGGAAGCAAGAAGCGAAAAAGTTTTCAGTGCACCTTCTCAAAAAGTATTATTGGATATTGAAAAAACAGAAACAAGAGAAGAATTAAGCTCGCCCCGCAACTGTTATGTGTGTAAAGCCGAATTTCGCAAAGTGCATTTTTTCTACGATACCATGTGCCCCGAATGTGCCGATTTCAATTATCAAAAACGCTTTCAAACCGCCGATTTAAGCGGACAAACGGCACTCATCACCGGTTCGCGGCTCAAAATTGGGTATCAAGCCACTTTGATGATGTTGCGTGCCGGTGCCACAGTGATTGCCACCACACGGTTTCCGCACGATTCGGCATTGCGTTTTGCCGGCGAAAAAGATTATCCGGATTGGGCTGACCGATTGCATATCTACGGTCTGGATTTGCGACACATTCCCAGCGTTGAAATATTCAGTGGTTTTATCGAACAACAATACGTGCGTTTGGACATTCTGATTAACAACGCTGCCCAAACCGTTCGTCGCCCGCCGGGTTTCTATGCTCACCTGCTCGAAAACGAAAACAAATCGCTCTCCGAATTACCCTTTGATGCCCAAAGATTGTTGAAAAATTTCGATTCGTGTAAAAATCAACTGCATGCTCTCGAAAATTACGCCGCATCGTCCGAAAAAGCACTGCCCGTAAGCTGGCACGGGCAAACACTCGGCATCGGATTAACGTCTTCGGCAAAATTATCGCAAATTCCTTACAGTTTCGATAATTCGTTGGCAATGCGAGAAGTTTTTCCGACAGGGAAACTCGATGCCGACCTGCAACAAATCGACCTGCGAACAGTAAACAGTTGGCGTTTGAAACTCGGCGAAATTCAAACTCCGGAAATGCTCGAAGTGCAATTAGTTAATTCCATAGCTCCTTTTGTGTTGATAAACCGCTTGGTTTCCATGATGCGACGAGAGGATACGGGGCAAAAACACATTGTCAATGTGAGTGCGATGGAAGGCAAATTTTATCGTTTCAAAAAAGCCGACCGGCACCCACACACCAATATGGCAAAAGCCGCACTGAATATGCTCACCCATACTTCGGCAAGCGATTTTGCCAAAGACGGCATTTTTATGAACGCCGTAGATACAGGCTGGGTTACAGACGAAGACCCGGTACAACTTTCGACATTTAAACAAAAAGCTCACGATTTTCAACCCCCACTGGATATTGTGGACGGTGCCGCTCGTGTTTTAGACCCTCTTTTCGATGGAATAAACACCGGAAATCATGTTTTTGGAAAATTTTTAAAAGATTATAAACCAATCGATTGGTAAACCTTGTTTCTAAAACAGACACATATCACTATGAAATTCATTATTATCCTCGCTCTCATTATCTTAATTGTCTATCTGTCCTTTGAAAAAAAAATAAAACAACAATTCATCGGACAAAAAAGCCCCGAAATAGACAAAAAACCCGAAATTACACCATATTTATTAAAACTCGAAATGTCGCTCAAATATTCGGAAACTACAGAAACGACACTCGTTAAAATATTGCATATCAATATTTTCGACAGACAAATCATCATTTCACGCGGACTTTTCACACCTTTCTCAAAACCGAGTACGGAAGAAAAACAAAATTTCACTTCCGAAAAAATAATTATTAATCAAGAGCAGGAAAAACAAATATTCGACTACATCGTTCACTCGAAATTAAATAAAAATATCACCGAAAAACAAAATTCCGAAGACAAAGGCATCGCCGGCGAATTGATTTTTAGGCTCATTTCGCCCGAAATTTCTAAAATACACATCGAAGGTAAAACAAAAATGGAAGGCACAGATGCCGCAGTCGAAAGAATTTGGGGAAAACAATATATCACCTCACGCACCAACATTACGAATATCGAATATTTTGCCAAAGCCAATGAATTTATAAATTTTATCTCTAATTTATCCGAATAAAACCAATCATTTTGCAAGCGTAAATAACCGTTAATCAACTAAATAAAAAATACCGGCGAATTTTTTCAAAATATATCAATTCATAGATTTTTAAATGAAAACACGTATCAAATTTATAATTTCTTATTTCTTGTTTTGGATAGCATTTTTTGCATCTGCCCGCTTGATATTTCTAATTTATAATTTCGCTCACACACAAGAAATTCCCATTTTCGATATTTTCCTTGCCTTTGTTCACGGAATACACATGGACGCATCGGCAGCAGGATATTTTACAGTTGTTCCGGCTCTGTTGCTTGTTGTTTCGACTTTTTATTTCGGCAAATATTTACGCATTGTTCAAAATATTTACACGCTGATTCTTTTGGTTTTATCCGGACTGATTCTTGTTTTCGACTTGGAATTGTATCGAAATTGGGGTTTCAGAATTGATACCACGCCCCTGCTCTACCTAAGCAATCCTCAAGACGCTGCCGCATCAACCGATTTTAAAATTGCTGCCCTTCTCTTTGTTATTTGGGTGATATTAATGACAACTTCGATATATTTATATTTCAAATACATTGCAAATCAGTGTTTTCGTTTTGCCCGAATCAAAGCACACAATGCGATTTGGTTGTTTTTAATCAGTACATTGCTTTTTGTTCCCGTTCGCGGCAGTTTTGGCATTGCTCCCATGAACACGGGCATGGTGTATTTCTCCGACCGAAATGTTTTTGCAAACCATGCCGCCGTTAATGCCGTTTGGAATTTCGGTTTTTCACTTTCCGAAACCGATGATATTAAACCCATCGAATTTTATACTCAATCCGATGCACAACAAGCATTCGACTTGTTATATCCCAAACCAATAGCAACAAAAAACATCCTCAACACCAAACGACCGAATATCATCATTATCATTTTAGAAAGCTTTACGGCAAAAGTTATCGAGCCCTTGGGCGGAAAACCCGGAATTACTCCGAATTTGAACACCATTGCCGATGAAGGGTTGCTTTTTGAAAACTTTTATGCTTCCGGCGACCGCACCGACAAAGGCATTCCGGCAATTATCAGCGGATATCCTGCCCAACCGACTTCATCGATTTTGAAATTTACCGAACGAACCGAAAATTTGCCCGCATTATCAACTCTTCTGAAAAATGAAAACTATTCAACACAATGGATTTGCGGATTTAACACCGATTTTGCAAACATGAAATCCTATCTTTTTCATTGCCAATTCGATGATATCATCACAATAAATAATTTCCCGGCAAGCGAACAAAATGCAAAATGGGGCATTCACGATGAATTTGTTTTCGACCGACTTTTTAAAGAATGCCAAAACACAAAACAACCTTTTCTTAAAATATTTATGACTCTCAGCAGCCACGAACCTTTCGATGTGCCTATGGAACAGATGATTGAAGGCAACGATGAGGAATCGCATTTTCTGAACTCCGTTTTTTATACCGATAAATGTTTGGGGAAATTTACCACAGATTTGAAA
>DYMH01000161.1 GCA_020721645.1 Draconibacterium orientale | reverse complement strand
CTCCGGCAAAAGAAAATTAATAAATGTAGGGTATTGGTTAAGTAAATAAGTCTATTGATTTTTTTATTCCAATTACAACAACTTTTGTAAATATCAGAATTTCAAATTCTTAGTTAATGATTCTTTCAACGACTTATCTCAATTTAACATTAAAAAATCCCTTAATAGTCAGCAGTTCAGGTTTGACAAACGATGTCGATAAAATTGCCGAAATTGAACGACAAGGAGCAGGGGCAGTGGTGCTGAAATCTTTGTTCGAGGAGCAGATAAACTACGAAGTAAACCGAGCAATTGTTAAAAGTAAAAATGCTTTTGCCGATAGATTGATAGAAAATTATGTGAAAGAAAATTCGGTTTCCGATTATCTGAATTTACTCGAAAGTGCTAAAAAACAGGTTGAAATACCGATAATTGCAAGTATCAATTGTATCAGCGGACAAAATTGGACGAATTTTGCCGAGCGGCTCGAAAATTCCGGTGCCGATGCTTTGGAATTGAATATCAACTTAATTCCAACATCTAAAACCTTAGAATCCAACGATTTGGAAAACCAATATCTCGAAATTGTTTCGGAAGTTAAGAAACACATTAAGATTCCTATCGCCGTAAAAGTCGGTCCGCATTTTACAAATATTCTAAATTTTGCCCACAAATTAGAAAATATTGGAGTTCAAGGCATTGTTTTGTATAATCGGTTTTACGAACCCGATTTTGATATTGATACGTTGAAGTTGAAACCCGCACCCATATTAGGTTTGCCGGGCGAATTGCATCATACATTGCGACACATCGGAATGATGAGCATGGCGGGCGATAAAATTAATATTTCGGTGTCGGGTGGTGTTTTTAATGCCGAAGCAATGATAAAATCTTTGCTTGCAGGTGCGCAAACTGCACAACTTTGTTCGGTTTTGTATCAAAAAGGTTTTGGTGAAATTAAATCCATTCTTTCGGGTTTGAAAGAATGGATGTTGAAAATGAATTTTGAAACTATTGAGTCGTTTCGGGGAAAATTGAATTATCACGAAATTCCAAATCCCGAAGTTTACGAACGCTCACAGTTTATGAAATATTTTTCGGATATTGAATAAGGTACCGAATTTTCAGCGTCTCAATATTTTGATACTCAGTCCTTTTTGAGTCGACCAACCGGACTTGTCTGTTAAACTGATAAAAAAATGATAGTCGCCTTCATCAAAATCTCCGTAACTGTTGGCTGGCGGAATATTAATTTCTAAATTGGTTTGATATTCTTTTGAGCCTAATGGAATTTCAAAATCATTGATAAATAGAAATGGATTAACCGGAATTTTTATAGGGTCGAGTGAGCATTCTGTAACTTCCGTGCTGTGCGAGTGGTGATCGAAATTATTGTGAATATCAATGCTGAACGAACCCAATTCCACATTATCGGTGAATATCATTTTCAAATTGAATGTTTCGCCGAAAAACAAAGTGTCGCAATTCAGTGGGAAAGCGTCTTGAATTGTGAGGTCGATATTCGGTTTCTGTTCATCAATTTCGTTTGTATTATTTGTGCAGGAATTTACAACAAATATCACTGAAATAATAATTAAAGAAAAAACTGTTTTGTTCATTTTATAAGTGAAATAAAGCGACAGATTTTTAGTAAATCTGTCGCATGTTAATTAATTAAGTATAATAGAATAATGGTTTGAATACGTCCAATTTCCGCCAAAAGCATCTTTGCATTTTACTAAAATGTAGTATTCGCCTGCTGTCCAAGTTATAGGATTTTGTGGAGTGTTGTTATCCAATGCAGCTCCAACAATAATATTTGCCGAAAAATTGTGCGAACTCGGAGTTTGGAAATCGTGAGTGTGCAGGAGGGTTATCGTATTTTCGGCACTAACCTGAGCATCAGTCAGCCCTTGATCGACACGCACCAGCCCAATATACATGCCGCCCAGCGACAGGTCATCGTTTGCTGTGCCGGAAATGGCAATGGTTTGTCCGGTTGCAAAAGTTTGATTTGCCGTTGGAGCACTTGTAATCGCAAGAATGGGAGGTACTGCATCTGTTGGTTGTTGAATTTCTAATTCAGATTCTGCAACAGACTCATTTCCATTGAGATCTACTACAATAAAATGAAAATGATAGTCGTCGGCACCGGCATTTGCCGGAATATCGATATGTTTGTGAAAAGTGGCGTTTTTCATTCCGGAAAATTCGGTAAATATGGTATCAAACGTCCATGTACCCACAGATCCTTCCGGGTGAATTTCTATTTTCACGGTCTTAATTTTACCTTCGGCAATAATGTCGGCTTCCACGTGTAAATCTGTTCCGAGATAGCCAATCATACTGTTTTCAAGCCCAAGTTCGGTGAGTGTAATTTGAGGTTTTGCAATAGATTCTTCTTTTTTGCAAGAATTGAATAATACGATACTTGTTACTGCTAAAATAATAGCCGAAATTTTAAAGTTTATATTCATTTTTTTAAGATTTTAATTGTTTAAAAAATTCATTTTTTGATGCTTAAATTTCCTGTAAAAGGGATAGAGATGTTCAAAATTAGATTCCGAGACGGTTCAGGAACATTTATTTGTCTGTAATAACTTGTATGATTGAAATACTTGTTGTTGAGAACGTTTTGAACTTGAAAAGATATAATCAGAGTTTGATTTTTTATTGAAATTTCACCTCCAAATCTTATGTTTACCACCTGATATCCCGGTGTTATTACTTCGGGCGGAACGATGTGTGTTTGCGAAGAAACTAACTGATAATCAACAGAAAAATATGCATTTTGTACAAATATTAGTTTCTCATGTTGATATTTAATATTAAAAATAACAGAACTAGGAGGAGAAAAAGGCAAAGTATAACCTTTCTTTTCACCGGAAAGTTGTTCGGAATAAACATGCTCGCCAATCAACCCGAGTTGCAGAGACTTAATGATTTGATAATGAGCATGAATTTCGCCGCCGTATCGAAACACTTCACTTTGTGTGTAGTAATAAATCTGATTTCCGTTGCCGTAGAGTCTGTCGTGTTCGGAACTCGGATTAAGATAAATGTAATTTGTGAAATAGTTTGCAAACGGTGTAATTCCGAAAACGAAATTTTTTCCGGTGATTTCTGCACCGGCATCGAGTTGATACGAAATTTCGGGCGATAAATTCGGGTTTCCGATTTCGTAACTGAAATGATGGTAATTCACACCGTTAGCCGCTAATTCCGAAGCAATTGGCATTCTGAAACTTTTTCCCAGATTGATTTTCATTGTCAGATGTTCAAGGTTGTAGTTGTATCCAAGAGACCAAGAACTGTTCGAAAATTTTTTGTTCAACCTTGCCGCTCTTTGCAAAAACGACCAAGAAGTGTTCGTTTCATTTGGGCTTTGAAACCAATCGTAGTAGGCGGTTGTTTTTAAATTTCCAAAATCGTAGCGAACACTGTATTGCAAAATACTTCGTGCCGAAAAAAGATGCTTTACAAATACAAAAGTTCCAAGAGTGGTTTGTGTGAAAGCAGGAATAATAAATCCACGTCCTGAAATACGATTATCTTGATAATCAGAGCTTAAACCTGCAGTAATGGTGGTTTTTGGGCTGAGAAAATAACTCATCTTCGCATTTACCGAATAAATATGTTTATCGAATTGCAGTTCGAGATCGGCGGGAAAATTTTGGTTTTCCGGAAAAACAGGCGGCGTGTAACCATGATTTACATACTCACTCCATTCTTGTCTGAAATTGCGTTGAAAACCCAAATTCGTTTCAAATTTCCATTTCTCGGAAAACCACTGATTCTCATTAAGTACTTTAAAATGATTTACTTGCTGAAAAGGTTCTAAAATATCCCGACTCGATTTGTCGTGCAAGTCTGTATTCACATTTCGAGGTTCTAAGCCGTGAGCATTTGCAAAAAAACCGGTTTTACTGTTCACATTGCTGATAAAAACTTTACCTGTGTATTGTTTTTTTAGAATTCCGAAAGTGAAATGGACATCACGTTCCTTACCGGCAGTATTACGCAAATGTTTTTTGTAAAGCGGTGCACGGTACGAATAAATATCCACACTGTCGGTCGGCACTTTGTAGTCGCCGTAATCGAGTACTGTGGCTCTGATGATTCCGAAAATATGGTTTTTCATAGCCGAAACGGAAACCGAACTGCCCATGAGTTTGTTATTCGATTTTGCTGTCAAATCGACATTTGCATTCATTGTGTTATCCAAAGGCGTATTGTTTTGTTTAACATCAATCAAACCTCCAATCGCATCAGAACCATACATTATTGATGCAGGTCCTTTGATAACTTCCAGATTATCAACCGCAAACTGGTCTATTTCCAGTCCGTGGTCGGCTCCCCACTGTTGTCCTTCGTGTTTAATCCCATTTTCGACTACCACCACGCGATTAAAACCAAGCCCCCGAATGACCGGTTTCGACTGTCCGGAACCAATATCCATGGATGTAACACCGCCTATTCGTTCCAAAGACTTCATCAAACTTCCGCCCATGTTTTGTTTCAGATATTCATCGTTCACAATTTCAATATTTTGGCTTTCTTCTTTTTTTCGCCTTTCCAAATATCGATCCGTTATCAACACTTCCTGTAAACTTAGTGTCGATGATTGCATTTGAAAATCAAGTACTATATCTACATCAATATCAATTATTTGGGATTTTTTTTCAAATCCAATAAATGATATTTCGACCAAATATTTTCCGGGAATAATTCCGTCGATTCGATAATTTCCGAAGGCATCGCTTCCGGTTTTGGAATTATTGACAGAAATATTTGCACCCGGAAGCGGGCGATGATTTTCGTCGGTAATCGAGCCGCTTAGCATAAATTTATTTTGACCTTTTGTTGATATAAAGATCATATTCATGCTAATTAAAAGCATGATAATATTTCTCATGTTTCTTGATTGAAAATAAGTTCAAAAAATTCTGTTAGAAGAAATGAAATGTTAAACCGACAAATAGGGGGGAGCTCGCGGAGATTTTTTCAGTAGTAAAACAGGTTTACATAAAGAGATGTAATTGTCGGTATATTGAAAAAAAGTTACTATGACACTGTGCTTTATTCTAATAAATTCGTGCAAATTATTATGCGAGAATTTGTATTCGAGAATTGGGCAATGATTATTTTGGGCGTTTAATGTTTCATCTGTAAATTCATTGCTTTCAAAATAATTTTTAACCGATACAATTTCATTTCGAAAATTCGTGTGATGTTGTATAATGTGCAATGATTGCAGCCCGATTGGTACTACAAAAACAACAATTAATAGTAAGGCAATATGTCGATTTGTATTTTTCAATTTAATTTTTCGTTTCTTTGCAATTTAAACAGAGTCCTTTGAAAATAACTTCCGATTCCTCGAACGAATATCCTGTGGGTAACTGTGGATTTTCAATGACTACGGCATCTAAACATTTGACTGTTCCGCATTTTTTGCAATAAAAATGTGCATGTTCTTTTTTTTTTGTCAATCTGTTGTCAAGTGCATATTTTACCAAGAGACTATCCACGACTATTTTGTGAAGAATTTTGTTTTCTTCGAGGGTTTTAAACGAACGGTAAAATGTTGTTCGGTCGTAATTTCCCGCCAGATTTTCTCTGATTTCGTCTTCCGAAAGGGCATATTTTGCCGACAAAACTGTCGAAATGATGCCTTCCCGACAACTTGTTCGTTTCAAATTATGCAAGGCTAATATTTCTCTCGGCTTCATAAATGCAACAATTATACAAATGCAACAATGATGCAAAAGTAAAATTAATTTTCGTTTTTTTTATATGGAAAACGAAAAATTTGTTCGATTTAAATTTATTTTTTTTCAATCAACATTCAATCAGATTGTTGAATGTAAATGTTGAAATGGTATTGAAAAGCGAATTAACAATTATTCCTGTTCTTTCAATTTATCTGTTGCATCGCCCTTGTAGCGGCTGTTTGAGGTCGAAATTTTTTGGAGTAATTTTCGAGCTTCTCGTTTGTTATTATTTTTCAAAAGCGACAGAGCTTCAAACCATTGAGCATCTTCCCAAAGGAGATAATTATCCAATGTTTGAATTTTCCGAAATATCGGAAGCGATTCTTTATAATTGCCCGAATCGAACATTACTTTTGCCTGCAAAAAAAGTTCGCCGGCATTTTCGCTTTCAATTTTAGATGATTTTTTGCTGTAATCCGCCGTAACTTCTTCAACCGTAGGCGATGTTGAAGAAAGAGAACTGCTTTGAATGTCTTTTTTCGATTTTTCGCTTCCTGTACCAACCGAGCGATTTGTCATATCATCATTTGTTACCTGTTCACTTTCGGTGAGATTATCCGTAACAATTTCTTCTTTTACATCTGAAATCGCAATTGTATTCAAATCAGGTTCATTAAGCGGAAGTTCGTTCTTAAAGTATTCTTCAACAGGGGTATTGCTTTTGGCACTTACAATTTCGCTTTTGTTTTGTAAAGTAACTGTTTTTTTTGATTTTAATTCAGATTTGTCGGCAGGTGATTTTGTAAGTATTGGTTCACCTTCTGTTTTATTTGCATTAATGGGAAATTCAAATTTTTCGTCACTTTTGTTTTGTGTCAATTCTGCAATTTGTTCGTCGGATTTTGTTAGCATCGAAAATCGCAAAATATATCCAATCGAAAACAGAAAAATAACAGCTGCTGCTATTGCCAAAATGCGTTTTATTCTGAAATCAGGCGATTTTTTAATTCTTAAAATTGTACTTTGGTTTTCTCGTTTTATTCGATTATCAATTTTAGTATTAAGTTGAGCTACAATCTTGTGTAAATTATTTGTGTTATCTATTATCAGCAAACCCTCAATTTCATCTCTGCATATTTGGCAGCTTATCAAATGTTGTTCAACACGATATTTTTCTTCGCGGCTCAACGCTTCGGAGATGTATGCTTCGGCTTGCTCATGTGTGATGCATTGCGAATCGGAAAAAATATTTTTATATTTCGTGTTCATTTTTGAAGTGTTGAAATTTTCAAAAAATTTTATCGAAAAAATCAAGAATGACAAATGTTGCAATAATTCCCGATTCTGTAAGTTTAATTTTCAGATTTCGTTTCCCGTTCTGTATAAAACTTTTCACCTGATTCATCGAATATCCTGTAATTTCGGCAACTTCGGTGTAAGTTTTCTCCTGAATGTAAAATAAATCGACACAAATTTTTTGTTCGGGTTTCAATTCATTCACAGCTTTTTCTAAATCTGTTAATTGTTTTTCTTTGATTTTTTCATTTGTAAGATGATAATCATTTTCGTTTTCCA